>DATIQH010000472.1:0-3261 GCA_035471155.1 Nitrospiraceae bacterium
TTCCAATCGCGTTTGCAGTTCTTCCATGAATTGTATCTAATAACTGATGCGAGGGAGAAAAATGTTGCACAATAATATTTGTTGCTTGTATCGAAACAATTATATAGCCTCTTGGATCCAAGTCGAGTTGAGGATGGATATCGGCGGTGGGCGTGATCAGTTGGATGCCCTGTGGACCCGGCACTCCGATGACTCGGTCTATCCTCTTTTCCCGACCGCCGGACGCGAACAGATCGATGCTGGGATAGAGCGCCGATTCGGCGACCGTGACCATGGCCTTGGCTTCACGCACGCGCGCCTTGGCGAGTCTGAGATCGTGGTTGGTGGCCAATGCCTGATCGATCAGATCGTTCAGCATGGGATCGCCGAACCCCTTCCACCATTGGCTGAGATCCTTGGACGTTGAGACCGGTTGAGCATCTGAGACGTTCTGCCAGCGTTCCGGAACTATGAGTGGCGGCACGCGGTCGCTGACGCGCGTCGGCGTGCAGCCGTTCAGCCCCAGCAGGGCCAGGGATATAATCAGCGCTGAATGCCAGGCTTTCATGCGACACCTCCCGGAACAGCAACCGGCTGTTCCTCTGGCGTACCGTTATGTGTTGGATAAAACAGCAGCGCAGTCTCTGGGCTCTTCGCGTGAGGCGTCCGTTCGACCTTGAACCACGCGGCATAGAGGGCCGGGAAAAAGAAGATCGTGAGCGCGGTGGCTACCGTCAGCCCGCCCATGATGGCGATCGCCTGGGGGCCGAAGAAATCGTTGCGCGACAGCGGTATCATGGCCAGGATGGCCGCCGCCGCGGTCAACAGAATGGGCCGGAAACGTCGCACCGTCGATTCCACGATGGCGGACCAGGTGTCGCGTCCGGCCTTTTCGTCCTGTTCGATCTGATCAACGAGGATCACCGAATTGCGCATGATCATGCCGGCCAGCGCAATGATGCCGAGCAGGGCTACGAAGCCGAAGGGTGCCCGGAACAGCAGCAGGGCGAATGCCGCGCCGATCACTCCCAAGGGCGCCGTGACAAACACCAGGAAGGTCCGGGACAGATTCTGCAACTGCACCATCAGCAGAACGAACGTCGCGATCACCACCAGCGGTATCCAAATCAGGATGGACTTCTGGGCAATCCCGGCGTCCTCCTTTGCCGCGCCGGTTTCGATGAAATAGCCGGCCGGCAGTTGATCTTCGATGGATTTGAGCTGAGGGATGATTTCCGCCGCCACGTCGGGTGCCAACATACCGTCGGCCACGTCGGCTCGGACCGAGATCGCCGGAAAGCGGTTGCGGCGCCAGCGTACGCCGTCCTCGAACACGGTTTCGAACTTGACGAATTGGGCCAGCGATACTGATCGACCGTTGGCCGACCGAACCGAAACGTCTGGTAAACCGTCGGCCGTGACACGCAGATTCTTTTGCGCTCGCCACACGATGTCGATGAGCTTGTCGTCCTCGCGGAACTGCCCGACGGCGATGCCCGAATAGTGCGCTTGCAAGGCTTGCGAGAGGGTTGATGTTGAGACTCCGAGTGCGCGCGCCTTGTCCTGGTCGAGCACGAGACGGAACGAAGGGATGCGCTCATGCCAGTCGTCATTGACATCCACCGTATGGGGGTTGGCACGGACGACCTCAGCCACTCGGTCCGCGAGGCTTCGAAGGAGCGTGGGATCTTCGCCGAACACCCTGAACACCACCGGATAATCCATTGGCGGCCCAACATTGAGACGCATGACCCGTCCGCGCACGTCCGGAAAATCCGAGGCAAAGGCCAGTCGAATGCGCTGCATCACCCGTTCGCGGGCTCCGTTGTCTTTGGTCATCACCACAAATTCGGCCAAATTGGTATTCGCCAATTGCTGGACGATGAGCAGAAAAAACCGCGGACTCCCACCACCGAGATAGGCCGCATAATTCACCACGTCCTCGTCCTTGGCGAGAAGCGCCTCCATGCGTTTGGCGGCTGCTTCGGTTTGCGTGAAGGCACTGCCCTCCGGCAACCAGAGGTCGATGATGACTTCCGGCCGATTGGACAGCGGAAAAAACTGTTCGGGCACCTGGGCCAGGGTCGCAACGCCGACGCCGAACAACGCCACCGTGCTGATGATGACGGTCTTGCGATGCTCAACACACGCATCCACCCAGCGGCGCAACCGGTTGTAGAACGGTGTATCGAACAGGTCCTGGCGGAGCGTACCGCCGTTCGCCCGGACCTTGAGCACCAGAAAGCCCAAGTAGGGCGTGAAGACCACCGCGCCGATCCACGACAGCAACAGCGAAATACCCACCACCTGGAAAATCGCCACCGTGTATTCACCCGCTGCGGACTTCGCGAGACCGACCGGCAGAAAGCCCGCAATAGTGATTAAGGTTCCAGTCAGCATCGGAAACGCCGTGGCACGGTAGGCATAGGTCGCGGCGCGCATCCGATCCCAGCCTTCTTCGAGTTTGCGTGCCATCATCTCGATGGCGATCATCGCGTCGTCTACCAGAAGGCCAAGGGCAAGGATCAAGGCTCCCAGCGAGATACGATGAATTTCCATCCCAAACAGCAGCATACATAACAGAGTGCCGGCCAGAACCAGGGGCACCGTGAGCGCGACCACGGAGCCGGTGCGAAAGCCGAGGCTCAGAAAGCTGACGAGCAGCACCGCCGCCAAGGCCTCGAAGAAGGTGCGCGTGAATTCGCCGATGGCGGTCTTGACCACCCGCGATTGATCAGCGACCCGTTGAACTTCGATCCCGACAGGAAGTCCCTCCTCGATTCGGCTCATGGTCACTTCCAGCGCCTTTCCTAATTCCAGCACGTCGCCGGTTTTGTTCATCGTGACGCCGAGGCCGATACTTTCTTTGCCGTTGAAGCGCATCTTGAATTCGGACGGGTCGATGTAGCCCCGAGTAACCTTGGCAAAATCGCCGACGCGCAAGGTTCGGCCCTCGACCCGCACGGCCAGGTTCGCCATGCTCTCCACCGAGTCGAAGGAGCCGGTGAGTCGTAGGGGTAGCTTGCGCTGTGCGGAAATCACTGTTCCGGCCGGAGTCATTCCGTTCTGCGCCTGCAAGGCCTCGGCAACCACCGAAGCGTCCAGTCCCAGTTCGGCCAGCTTCTTGTCGGAAAACTCGACATAGATCTTTTCATCCTGAACGCCAATGAGATCGACTTTCTCGACATCCTTGACGCGCAGGAGTTGCTGACGGGTCGAATCGACCACCTGTTTGAGCTCGGCATAGCTGTAGCCTTCGCCAGAAAATGCATAGAGGAAGCT
>DATIQH010000473.1:0-15612 GCA_035471155.1 Nitrospiraceae bacterium
GGGAACGGTCGTCTCGGCGGATTTCAGTCCCCTGGCCCTCTCCTACTGCCGGCAGCGCTCGCTTCAGCGCCTATGCGCCGCCGACGCCATGCGGCTGCCCTTCCGCGACCCAGGGTCATCTGTCCGCGGGCGAACGACACCTTTACCGCGCTCGCCTTATCGCGGGATAGCACAGAGACGCGCCGGAGCGCGCTCTCAAGCTCGATGCGATTGACCCAGATTTTCCCGCCGCTCTCTTTCTCTTTCGGAATGACTTGCTGGTAATTGGGATAGTTCCCTTCCATGAGTCGCGAGGTCAGCAGCAGCCCGCTCTTCCGGAAGATCATGAGATTTTTGGTAAACCCGATCAAGGGTTCGCCCTCGCCGCCTTCTTCCAGAAGACGCTGCATCTCGTGCGCCGCTTTTTTCGGAATGATGGCTTTGATCTCTTGTGGAGCGCCTTTGGCTCCGGCTTTCCCCACCTCCTGCTCGGCGACCGCCAATCGATGTCCGTCGGTGCCGACCAGCCGCAAAATCGTCTTCTTCTCCGACGTGATGAGCGTCACCAGGAGGCCGTTGAGGATATAGCGCGCGTCATTGTCCCCTGCGGCGAAGAGGGTCTTCCGAATCAGCTCTAAGAAGCCGGCCCCGGCGAGGGGAATAAGCCCCTCCCGTTCGATCGTGGGCAGCGCGGGATAATCGGTGCTGGGGAGGCCGACGATTTTAAATTGGCTCTTGCCGGCATGAATCGTCGTCCAGTTATTCTCTCCGGATGCGATCTCGATTTCACCGACCGCCAGTTCCTTGATGATTTCGTACAGCTTCCGCGCCGAGACCGTAATTCCTCCTGGTTTATCCACGGTCGCCTTGTAATGCCCGCGCATGCCGATTTCAAGGTCAGTGGCGACAATTTCTATCCCATCCTGCTTCGCCTCAAGCAGGATATTCGACAGGATCGGCATCGTGTTGCGCTTCTCGACAACACCTTGGACCCGCTGGAGACCCGTCAAGAGTTCAACTCGTCCCATGCGTAATTTCATGATCTCATCCCCTTGGCGCAGCCCCCTCACGCTCGCAGGATCTGCTCCTTCAAGCTGTCCAATGTGGCACTCAGCACACTGTCGTTGTCTTTCGCTTTGATGACCTGCTTGCAGGCATGGATAATCGTCGTGTGGTCTTTGCCTCCGAACTGCCGCCCGATCTCGGGATACGAGGAGTCTGTCAGCTCCCGACAGAGATACATGGCGATTTGTCGTGGGTGCACAAGTGTCTTGCTCCGTCGACGGGACTTGAGGTCGGCGATCTTCACGTGGAAGCGCGCGCCGACCGTTTCCTGGATATCATCCATCGACACAATCTTTTTCTTGGTGCCGATCAGATCCCGGAGCACGTTCTTTGCCATCTCCAGCGTAATGGTTTGCCCGGTGAGCGACGCATAGGCGCCGAGACGCACCAACGAGCCTTCGAGTTCGCGGATGTTGCTCTTCATCGTCGTGGCGAGAAACTGGATGACATCTTCCGGCAAGGTGACGCCCTCGTCTTCCGATTTTTTCCGTAAGATGGCAATACGTGTTTCAACGTCCGGCGGCTGGAGATCCGCGATCAGTCCCCACTCGAACCGCGACCGCAACCGTTCTTCGATATCGGGCATGTCTTTCGGAAAGCGATCGCTCGAGAGAACGAGCTGCTTATGCGCCTCGTAGATGGCATTGAACGTGTGAAAGAATTCCTCTTGCGTCCGTTCCTTCCCCGCCAAAAACTGAATGTCGTCGATCATCAACATGTCGATATGACGATACCGTTTCCTCAGATCCATCATCTTGTCGTATCGAATGGAGTTGATGACTTCGTTCGTAAACTGCTCGGTTGTCAAATAGGCGATCCGGAGATCGGTCCGCTCCGCGACATAATTTCCAATGGCATTCAAGAGGTGCGTCTTCCCCAACCCAGTCTCCCCGTAGATAAAGAGTGGGTTATAGGCTTTCGCTGGCTGCTCAGCCACCGCCATACACGCAGCATGGGCAAATTGATTTCCTGCGCCTACGACGAAATTCTTGAATGTATACTTCGGGTTGAGCTGAATACCCCGTTTCGACCGTGGCCCATTGCTCTGGCGACCGGTCGCAGCGAAACCCCCACCGGCCTCTGGCTGTCTGGTCGGTTGTTTATGAAAAATCACGAAGGTGATCGTCGTTTCTTCCCCGCCTCTGGCTGCAGAGACAGCCTCGCTTAGGAGGGAGCCATGGTGCTGGCTTAGCCAGTCGCCAAAGAACTTGTTGGGGACACCCAATTGAGCTGTCGCGCCCTCGACCCGTTCAAGGCGAATCGGTGTAAACCATGTGTCATAAACTTGTTTTGGCACTTTCTCTTGGATGTATGCCAAGGCATCGTGCCATATATTTACAGTAGTCATTATCCCTGTATCATTCTTCGTACACAGAGTTATTCACACCTGTTGATAACCTGGTTCTTCTGATGTTATTCCCCGGCTCATCGAGATCATTACCAGCTCTTACAAAATAGCGGCGCCGGATTTATCTGGGAATGACTACAGGATATGGACTCTGCATGCAGTGCTTACCCAGAGTCAACCCCCAACTTTTTCCACATGGAGACAATCTCAATACACTAGACAATTCAACTAATTGATCTCCATCCACCATATCCACTGAACCTACTCTTACTCCTACTCCTACGACGATTTATCTTTCAGACACAATAACTTTAAGAGAAGAGCGTAGATACCTACAAAATGATGATGCGATCCGACGAGAAAATTTTCTCGACTAGTTCGTCGTACGTCAACGTCGAATGAGACCCAATACCTTCTACTCTCTCGCCAACAGTCACGACTTCTTTTATAGAGGGAGGGATCATTGCTGCTGCTTTTTCAATAAAAACGATGTCCATGTTAGTGTCGCCAGATTGAAAGAGCGATGGAGAGATGCGGTCCGGCTGTTGTCGAAGAAGATAGAGCGTTGCACTCATAAGAACAATCTCTTAAAAAATCAAACTTCGCTCAGCCGATCGAACGAACTGTCTAATTTCACCTGCCGTTCGAGTCGTCACAGAAAAGTCGTCAGACCACATATCCATCGATGTCCCTACTTCGACGATAAAGGGAACGTCTAGTTGCTTGAACGAGGGAAGATACTTTTCAAGAATATCCGTGTCGATAATCTCTTCTGTGTCTTCCACTAAGAGTGCGGAAGCAGGTCCCAGGAGTATGACGGTTGTTTCATGGTCTCCGGCGCAAAGCCCCAGCGCGATACGAAGCGCTTCAACTGGACGAGCTGTGATACGCGGGTCTTCTGTAATCACCACCGCGATGTGTTTCGACATAGACAACCGGTCGCAGTAACAATGATGTTTTATGTAAACGCAAGAAAACGATCGCAGCCATCGATAATTCCTGACAACACAACGAGCCCGGACAATGAAACCCTCGAATCCACAATGACCGTCGGAACACCATGCTGTTGGCAGCCATAGGCACAGACAGACATCTTTACCCCGGCATCCATCAAACGAAGATACCGTTGATCCACAACAGTCTTTACCCCTTCATCGATGAGATAAAGATAGACATCGACTCCTCTACGCAGCGCAGCCTGAGTCAGCTGAATAACCGTCTCAACGCTGGGGTGAGAAGGGGCTGTGGATAACAGGATGCCTAGCCTGCGAGACGCCATGGTTTTTAAACAAAAGAAATCAATACAATCAATCTCTTACGAAATAAATTCTGCGCGAGCCTACGAGCTTTTCAACTCAAAGTCAACACCAAAAAATGAAATTTTTATACGGAGGGCGTACGAGCCTTCAGGAGGTGGGAGAGACCAGCAAGAGGGAGTTCCTCTTGAGCCTTTGACGCAAGATTGCGCAGAATAATAGAGCCGCGAGTTGCCTCATCATCGCCTAAGAGAATAGCGTACCGGCACGCTGATCGATCGGCTTGGCGAAGGTGAGCCTTGAGGGTCGCGGCGCGATAGTCACATTGAGCTGAAAGTCCGATACTACGGAGTTCATCGAGCAGTACAAGGCCAAGCTTGGTCCCCTTCTCTCCGAAGGCAGCCACATAGTAAAGACATTCATTTTTGGAGGATGACGATGTCTCCGGGAGCATCAATGACACACGCTCAAGTCCGACGGCGAATCCCACAGCTGGAACAGAAGGACCGCCGAGCGCCTCGACCAAACCGTCGTAGCGTCCACCGGCCCCCACCGCGTTTTGAGCGCCTAAATGAGTCGAGGTAATCTCAAAACTCGTCAAACAATAGTAGTCGAGCCCCCGCACGAGCCGAGGATTAAGCCGATAGGGAATCCCAATGTCCGTGAGACCCGCGAGTACCTGATCGAAGTGTATGCGGGCTTCAGGAGAGAGATGGTCAGTCAGCCGGGGCGCCGATTCGGTTGCGGCGCGACAGTCCGGCACCTTGCAATCCAGCGCCCGCAAAGGATTTGTGTCCATCCTGCGCCGACAGTTTGCGCAGAGGTGTGATTCCTGCTGTTTGAGGAACGCCAGAAGTATGGGCTTATAGGCGGCGCGGTCGCCGGAGCTTCCCAGGCTATTGATCTCAAGTGTGAGGCCTGGAAGGGCCAGGTCCGACAAGAGTCGCCACAGTAGCGCAAT
This sequence comes from Nitrospiraceae bacterium, assembly GCA_035471155.1. GTDB lineage: Bacteria > Nitrospirota > Nitrospiria > Nitrospirales > Nitrospiraceae > Palsa-1315. The sequence continues at coordinate 4,610 of DATIQH010000473.1, forward strand.
GACTTCGATATCTGCGCGAGGGTCCGATGTGCCGAACGACTCGGCTCCGAATTGATGGAACTGCCGTAGGCGCCCTGCCTGCGGCCGCTCATGGCGGAACATGGGGCCGAGGTAGAAATATTTCTGCGGGAGCGGATCGGCCGCCCGGTTGTGCTCGATGAAGGCGCGGACTGTACCGGCTGTGCCTTCGGGGCGCAGGGTCAACGAGGTTCCATCACGGTCGGGAAAAGTATACATTTCCTTCTCGACGATGTCCGTCGTTGCGCCGATACTCCGTGCGAAGAGCGCAGTGAGTTCGAAGATGGGGATGCGGATCTCCTGATACCCATAGCAAAGCGCCCAGCGCCTTGCCGCATCTTCGATGAAACGCCACCGAGGGGTCTCCTCCGGAAGGATATCTTTGACGCCTTTGATGCCCTTGATCGTATCCATATTATTCAGCGACTATCGCGAAAGATTCGGGACTATAACGACGGGTATCAGGCAAGTCAACGCGCGCGCGTCAATCGGCTCGGAATCGCCGCTCGCGAACAGCTTCGACGATTCTGTGCGAGTGACGGTTGACGAATGGCATCCGATATCCTTGCGCCGACTGGCGCGTGGGCGTATAGTTCGCGGCCTATCTGTTGTTTGAGGATGTTTCATGAGCATAGACCAACCGACTCGCCGTGTCATCGCGCTGGCGCCGATGCCGCCGGAGAAATCCGCCTATGCGTTAGCCCGCTACAGCCGCTCGCCGGACTCCATTGAAGACAGTCTCCGGTGGGTGCACGGACATTCTGCCGAAAAGTTCTGGGATCAGTTCTACTTCGACTATGGCCATGCCTCGATCGCCGATCTCGGTCATGTCATTATCTGTTTCGAGGACATCTCCGAACTCGCCGCGATTCGACTTGAAGACGAGCCCTTGTGGGACGGCCAGGCGAAATCGAGCCGGTATCAGAACTTTGCGTCCGGAGGGTGGTTTGTGCCGGACTCCATTCGAGGGTCGGAGACAGAGGGCACCTACCACGGCATTCTCCGCAGCCTGGCCGAGATCTACCGGCTCTTGCATCAACCTCTGGCGCAATTTCTTTCGGAGCGTGAACCGCGTCCCGATTCGATGAAGCCGGCCGACTACCAACGGACGATTGCCGCCCGAGCGTTCGATGTCACGCGATATCTCCTGCCCCTCGCGGCCAGGACAAACGTCGGGCAAGTCGTCAGCATCAGGACGCTGGAGAAGCAAATCACCAGGATGCTGTCGTCGCAACTCCCGGAATTGAGGTCGATAGGGGACGAACTCAAAGACGCCTGCCTCCGGTCACCCGTAAATCTCTGGGGCGAACTCTGCGGTCAGTCGAGCGCACAGGAGCCTCTCGCGCCGACGCTCGCTCGCCATGCCAAGCCGAACGACTATCAAGCGTCGGTCTACCAGGATCTCGCCAGATACGCGAAGGACGCGCTCCGGGGATCTGGATTAGATCAACCGGCATCCTGGGGCAAGCCGGAGCCGGTGGACCTCATAGAGCCTCACGATCCGCTGGACGAAATCGTGACCACCTTGCTCTACCGTGTCTCGCACACGCCCTATCGGAATCTCCTCGCCGTCGTCCGCGAGTGGACGGAGAAACAGAAACAGGAAGCGATCGATGTGGCGATGAGCACACGCGGGCCCTACGACGAGCTCATCAAAGAGTTCCGCAGCGGTTACGCCTTCACCTTCGACGTGCTGATGGACATCGGAGGCTGGCGCGACATGCACCGGCACCGGCGTTGTCAGCAAATCCAACAGAATTTTACGACGCTGCATGGCTACGAGGTGCCGCCGCCGCTGGTGCAGGCGGGATTGGATCAGGAGTACAGACAGGCCATGGACGCGGTTCGTTTGGACATCGAGGCGCTCAAGAAAACGAGCGCAGAGGGATCGCTCTATGCCACGCCGTTTGGATTCAAGGTGCGTTGCCTCTTCAAGATGGACTATGCCGAAGCCGAGTACATCGCCAAGCTCCGCTCCGGCGTGAAGGGCCACTGGTCCTACCGGACGATCGCCTGGTTGATGAAGCAGAAGATCGCGGCGCGCTATCCCGCACTCGGAGATCGTATCCAGGCCACCTCGCCGGATATCGAAGACACCCTCACCAGATAGTTACCGCGGCTCCGATGACCGACTACCAAGCCCAATGTGAAGCGAGGCTGTTAGAGGGCCAATGGGATCAGGCTCAGCAGGCAGCACTGGCCTGGGTTCGCCATCCTGTCACAGGCGCAGATCAAGACCCTCGACCCCATTTTGCTCTGAATGTGATCCACCTGCTCCGCGGGGAGTTCGCCGAGGCCTGGAAGACTCACTCGGAGTGTCTACAGGAACCAGACGACATTGCGCAGGTCAAAGAGTGGATCGAAGGAATCGTTGCGCGACAGCCCGAGCAAGCCAACGCCCATCTTGTGATGGGATTATTCCTGGCCCAATCGGGCCAGTCCGAACAGTCGATCGCGTCCTACAAAGAATCGACCACGCTCGCGCCACAGTCCGCCTACCCTCATTATTTTCTCGCACAGATTCATGAGCGGGCCAACCATCTCGAAATGGCCATCAAGGAATATCGAGAAGCCGTCCGCCTCGATCCTTCCTATGTGCCGGCGCGGACCAACCTGGGCGTCGCCTATCAAGAGCAGGGGCGCTTGGAGATGGCGATTCCGCAATATCGAGAAGTGATCAAACTGAAGCCGAACGATGCGACAGCCCACGCGAATCTCGCCTGCGCTTTGGCGGAACAGGGCAAGATGGAACCGGCGCTGCAGTCCTACAAGGAGGCGTTGCGGCTGAATCCGCACGACGCCGAAGTGCATTTTGCGTTGGGCGGCCTCTATGAGGATCGCGGCCGCTTCGACCTGGCGAAGAAGGAGTATGACGCGGCCCTCATCGCCGATCCGAACTTCGGCCCGGCGCACTCGGCGATGGGCTGGCTGGCGCTGAGTAACCAGCACATGCAGGCCGCATATGAAGCCTTCAATCGAGCCCTCAAGTCCAACGATCAAGATCCTCGCGCCTACCACGGCATCGCCGAATACTATTCCCAAAAGGGAAAGCGGGAGAGCGCCCTGGACAATTTCGCCAAAGCGCTCAAGTACTACAAAGATTCCGAAAAGAGAAACGCGATACTGAATCAGCTTTTTCAAGAAGGCCAAATGGCAGATTAGAAGGATGCTGAAAAATGCCGCCAGCAGAGGGGGGGTAGCCTGGTTAGTCCCCCGTGCTCGCGCAACGCGCGCCCTCGGAAGGGCCTCGTTGGACGCGCGCAGTTGGGGACCAAGCCAGGTCACCCCTTGAAGGAGAGTAACGAGCGAGCTTGGAAGGACCATCTTAGTAGAAGCGGCTCCTCAGTCGATCCGGTCGGATACAATGATGGCGAAGGACATTGAAAACTATCTCCGCCGAAAGTTTGAAGCTGATCTTCAAGCGCGCGTTCGGAGAACTCAAGAATTAAGCTATCCGCGAGTAATCGGAGGTCACTACTTTGCCGCGGCATCATCCCAGTGCTTAGAATTGTACCGAGACGGGTACATGCTCGGATGCATTATGTGTTCACAGGCTCTGCTGGAGGCCGTTCTGAAGTTCGTTGCTCAGCGCAATGGAATGGAATTCAATAAAGAGGTTGAAGACCTGACTCGGGATTTAGGAGCCAAAAGAATTCTGAATGACAAAGCACTTAACGCAGCGAAACTAGCATGGCGGCACCGTAACGATTTTCATCATCTCAATCCGGGTATTTCGGATATTGATTTAGAGACAAAGGCAAAAGAATGTGTTGAGACTACGTGTACGCTCGAAGAAGAAATCTTCGGCGCTTCTTTTGTCGCGGGGGCACTGCGTCCAAAAAATCCAATTTATTGGGATATCAGTTCAGATGGAACTGCTCCGGTTTATCTTAGACAACTTGACGTATAAGGATATTTTCGAGGTCGACGCGGTAGAAAGAGCACCATTTCCAGTTGTGTTCGTGCCCTGAGGCGGCTCAAAATTCCGCCAGCAAGGCCGCGGGGAGCGGGACGACTGAGGCGTACCCTTGCGGTACGTCGCAGGGAGGCACGTGACTGAGAACGAAGCTGGAGGAGATTTTCAGCAGCCGATTTAGAGGTCGCGGATGGCGCCTTGGAGGACGGTGATCTGCGTCACCGGATCGCCGGAGGCTTTGAGTTCTGTGCGGAGTTGCTCTTTGAGGTAGGAGGAATACCCGACGCGGTCGATCAGAAGGTCGAGAAACCGTTCGACGGGAAGGAGACTTTGTTTCTTGAGTTCTTCCACGATTTCATCGGTGACGGGCACGTAGCTGCTCCCCATGTGGAACACCACGTTGTAGTGACGGTTTTTCCCGATGCGCTCGAACCGTAGACCCTTCACCCTATGCCTCCGTCGTGGAACCGTTTAAGAGGGGCCATTCTAGACAAGTTCCGGTCGTGAAGACAAGGGCGGTACGCAGCGTGTCGTTCAGGCTCCTTTACCCTTCTTGCCGAAATATTCCTGCCGGCTCACCGCCACGTCTGCTACGAACATCACTCCGGAGTGCCGATCGAACAGCGGACGGAGTCCGGCAAGGATCGGCTCCACTTTTTCTTCCGGGACGACGGTCATGATCATTTCAAGGCTTTCCTGCTCGCTGAACATGAAATGCGCTTCATGCACGCCTCCATGCCCTTTTCCCGATACGTTGCCGATGATGGTGTAACCGCTGGCATTGACACGGTCCAGCAGCTCGGTCACGAATGGTCGATGTTCTCCTGCGACGATCACGCGAATCTCTTTCATCGGATGCAAGGTCAAAACGCCCATCGACGACTCCTTTCCCGGCCTTGTTTAGGTGTGAATGCGCTCCTGCGATGGAAGACGATCCATGGGGCTCCACGCTCCGCTGGGTAGATACCGATACCATACTCCATCTTCGGGGTCGAGGGCGACGAGATGGACCCATACGTTGTGGTAGAAGTGCTGTAAGACATTATGCCGCGCGATCAGCTTTTCAATACGTTCGCGCGGCGCCTCGACGACGGTCAGCAAGCGCATCGGTTCATGGTACGGCGCATCGCCGTTCATTACCGTTTGCCTGGCCAATCCAAGCCGGAGATCGCTCCAGGGCCCGGACATGATGCCGATGCGCCCTACGACATTGTGGTAGATCTTGCTCCCGCTGCCGTAGACATCGTTGTCGACCGCCGAAAAATAATGCTCCATGTTGATCCACTGGGCCACGACTTGCGGGGCGGTCAAGAGCACTTCCAACAGTCGATTGCTCGGATCTTCCCGATAGTCGTAGGAATGCAGAAAGACACGCCCTTCTAGATCGAGCCCTTTGGTGAGCTCCCGTCGGCCGATGACAAAGGCGGTATTGCCCGACAGCCCCCACTCCGGCCTCACCTGACTCCAGTCTATGCTCCTGCGCTGAACGTGCGCTTCCGCCTTCGTTTCCTCTGATGTCTGTGGCGCGTCGGGGAACCGTCCGCAGCGTTCCAGACTCGTGAGCGCGGCCGCTTTGTTGAGGTCTTGCTGCAGCAGTGAAAGGTCCTCCTGATGCGTCGGCGGTACGTCTTCCAGGTCGAACAGCTGAATCTCGTCGGTCGTCGTGTTCATCTGGCCGGCGAGAAAGTGCGTATCGGAAGGAATCTCGATACCGGTCTTGATCAGTCGCTCTCTGACTCGTGAATTGTTCGCCATCATCGCAAGGACGCGGGCGTTGGGTTTGCCTTCGTTGCCGCCGCAGGCCCCGCAGTCCAGAGCCGACTCGTAGGGATTGTTCTCCGACGTACTGCCGTGCGCGCAGAACAGAACGAGCCGCGCAAAGCGCTCCGTCAATCCCATCATGCGCAACGCCGTCTCTACAGTCACGGTCTGCTCTTCAAGCGTGAAGCCGGTCCGCGTGATTCGTTCCTTCTGTCTGGAAGATGCGCGCTGATTGATACCGTGATGCTGCCGTAAGGCGGCGATGAAAGTTGTCAGGACTTCAGACGAGAGCCCTGCCTCTGTCGCTGCCTGGGCCAAAGGAGGTTCCGGGTCGTCCTCCCCGCTTAAGGCTCGCTGTCGCAAAGCTTCGACGAGTTCCGGCGTGATACGAGAGCTACGCACACCGGTTCGCTCTTGCAACGCGTGCCGCACGGTCGCCTGCTGCTCCGCTGCCAGCATATCTGCTGTTTCAGCCGGCGCCAGCTTGTCGACGGTGAGTGTTGTCGCGAGCGACGGGACAAAGAGTCGCCGCAACAAGGCGGTCCAGCGACGGTACAACAAAGGCAGCAAGGTTTTCCCGAAGATCGGTAGGCTGTAAAACCACCCCAACGACTCCACCATGACATAGGGCGTGATGACGTTTTCTTTTAGGTCGTGCAGAAGGGTATGACCCGCATGAACCATCCTGGTTCGAGACGCGTGTTTTGACAGGGTGTGATCCAGAAAGCTGCGGGGGACCTCCCTGACCTCGTTCTTGGCGCGCATAATGACCGGGAACTGCTCAGTGTCATGCTCCTTGCCCCAGGCCCGATAACGGATGAAGGCGGCGAAGAAGCCGGCAAACCCATAGGTCTCGTGGGCGCCGGTGGATTCAAGATGACGCCGGAACGGTTCGGAGCGCACGTCGATACAATAGACCGATTGCGAATAGGGACGTGCCGGCGTTTGTCGATTCGCTTCTTTCGAAGGCGTCCTCAGTTGTCCTAACAGAAGGTCGTGGTACCCGGCTTCGAAGGCCTTGAGCCACACCGGTCCATGATCGGATTCGGGGAAGGCGTCTATCCACTCGACGATCTGTTTGAGGTCCGCGGGAGCGCCGTCGATGAGTTGCGCCTTGTCGATGTCCAGCGATCGCGCCAATGCGAGCAGTTTCTTAGCCGCGCCACGCCGCGCGGCTGCCTCTTGGCGTGGGACCACCTCTGCTCGATAGCGAGCGAGCAGGGTCTTCCAGCCGTCGCCTTTCTGATGCGCCAGCCGATCGACTTCCTCGGCGTAGAGCGCAGGAAGACAGCCTGCCACGCGTTGACGCCTCAGGTAATATTCTTCCGGCTGCGTCCGGATGTACGCCGTTACGGCATCATATCGGCCCTCGATGCCGAGCTCTTCGCGGCAAGCCTGCTGAACCAATTCACGCGCATACCAGAGACGAATAGCGAGAAACTTCACGAGACCGACCGGATAGGCCTGTTGCCAGGGATAATCCCGCTCCTCCGCTCGCCACTTAATGAAGCCGGCCCAGCCAGGCAGCGCGGTCAATTGCAGCGACAGATAGTCCTGCCGCAGCTCGGCCGGAATCCCGAGCGCGTTCAAACTTTCCAGCAAGGCATCTTCGGGATGTTCGGGCAGCCGCGAGATTTTCTTGCTGCTGTCTACAATTCCACAGGGAGACCACTCATGCACGGCGAGAGCTTTCCATGCGCCGTACAACCCCTTCTCTCGTTCAGGCATGGCCCAGGTCGCATGGCCTTCGTCGAGGTACGCCTCGCACCATTTGATCAACTGATCGTTGATCTGCTGGACGATCTGCGTGCCGAGCGTGTCGTCGCACCAGTGCGAGAGTGTGAGCCAGCGACCCAACGCCGCTTGATCGCCCTCCGCGATTGTGCGGATGCGCTCGCGCAAATCCGGAAACGTCAGGACGGGTTCGAGCCGGGCGGCGATGCGATCGATCAGCTCGTTGGCGGGATCGGGCAGCTGATCGTCAAGCGGCTCGATGACGGGCGTGCAGATTCCCTCTGCCAGACAGGCGCGCAAGACATCGCCATGTGTGATCGTGCGGGATCCGATGGTGAGGTGTTTATCGTGAACGAGCGGCTTCAACGCGGCATCGAGGTGGGAAGGTTGAATACGGCCCGATTTCAAGTAGTCGCGATAGAGATGGCTGGGGAGATAGCCGTTGCCCCCCATGAATTGCTTCCCGCGCCGGACGGTTTCCTCAAACGGGAGATATTCTAGGCTATGGAGGGGGTTGTGGTGGACGAAGGTCCGCATCGGCCAGTATTGAGCAATGACCTCGCCCGCCAGGCGGATCACGCCCCGGAGTTCCATGCGCCTGGTTTCAATGTTGATCGAACTGTCTAACGATTCCATGAAACAGATTCCTTGACGGCTTCAGCCTTCGATGGTTGTTGGGTGATTCCGAAGAGGCTAGACGGGGCGATACCCAGCGCCATGACGATCAGCAGTACAATCAGCAGAGAGGCAAGTTCCGATCGACGAAGATCTTCATAGCGGAGATCCGACCGTTCCCGGCCGAACAGCAACCTCTGTACCATATCGAGGATGTACCAGGATGCAGCCAGCCAGACGATCATTATGACGAGCAGGGCGACAGAAGATGTGAGAGCGGTGGTGAGAAGCATACCGATGAAGCCGGTGAAGACGCCGAACGGGGGCAGGCCCATAGCCGCCAGGGCCAGGAGTGAGAACAAGACAGTGAAGTGCGGCATCTTTCTGACAAGCCCGCTGATGGCCTGCGGATCCACATCGTCTCCGTAGCGCGTGCGGACGACTTGCCAGGACATCAGGAGACCGCTCGTCACGAGTGACAAGGCTGCCACAAAGACAACTGCCTGCGGCGTGATGGAGTGCGAAATAGCGACAAACCACCAGAGGATGGAGAAGAACGAGAGGCTGCCATAGGCCAGGAGCAATCTGACGCGCGATTGTGCCAATGCCTTGATCGAACCGTAGAGAGCACCCACCAACGCCAACACCGTCATCGTTGAAATCGCGACATCCGGCACCGTCGATATGGTTGTGGCCAGACCGTGTATTCCTATCGCGGGGAGCAGCAGTACGATGAACGAGGGTAGGCTGCCGGGGAGCCGCGTGAGCGCCGTGATGTGTCCACTGTGAAACGGCACGAGCGGCAACAGAATTGCGCAAGCCAACAAGGACGTGACCGAAGAAAGCGGCGGAGCAGCCACGAGAGAGATCGTCACGCACACGACGGCGAGCGCATAGGCGCCGATCCCGAACCAGGAAATGGGCCACAATGGCGTATGGTGGCGGTAGAGCAAGGCGATGAGAGCGCTGAGCAGCACAAGCAAGCACACCTGCCCCACGATGTGTTGGTTGGTCAGTATGACGAATCCCAGTCCGAGAAACAGCAGGGTCATGATCCAGGACAGCCGTAGATTTTTGTGAACCGGCTGTCCCAGGAGAGATGCACAGGCGGCAATCGGCAATAGATAGACCAGCAGCAGGTTTTCAGGTGAGGGCGCGAGCGATCCCGACATTCCAGCAGCGGCGGCAAGGCTCAGGATCGACAAGACAACAGACCAGTTCCTAAGATAGTCCGGTCTCGACCAGAACACGAAGCTGAACGCGGCTCCCAGAAGAGGAACGCCTGCCAGCAGCCATGAAGCGATGGCGCTATCCATCATTGCGACCACCCTCGTACGCTTTTGTCGAACCGGTCCAGGAGTCGCTCGACGACCCCGCCCAGCTTTTGATAGATCTCGTCGGCGTAGAGCCGGTTCATGAACAGGACGTACAACCGAGTCCTTACACCCTCGACCCAAGACGGCATCCAGACGGTTCGCCCATGGGCTCGCATGTAGAGATAGAACCATCCGGCGATCGTCGCCAGCGTCGCCACGATGATCATCAGGTCGAAGAGCCAATCCGGGAGATCGCCTGCCTTGAAATAGGACGCGACTTCCTGCGGATTCGGGTAGAGGAACGCCGTAAAAGATTCCACGGCGAACAGATAGACAAACATGACGAACAGCAGGATCAGCAGCATGGCCGACGACACTTTCCACGAGGCCACGGCTCTCAAGCGTGTCAGTGTCAGAATGGCCTGCGAGGAAGTGATCCAGATGAAGAACAGAAAGATCACCGTGCCCTGCGACTCCAGCAGTGGAATATGCAGCGCGCCGTGCGTGACGAGCAGAATCACGAGCGGAATGAACAACGTGGTCACGAAGCCGGTTGACCAGGTGAGCCGGGAGAAGCCTACTTCTTCTTCCTGATGGTCTGTATGGGGGAAGTGCGGTTCCAGGCGCGCTTTGTGGATCACGTTGCCGCAATTCAAGAACACCGTCCCCTTGAACAGTCCGTGGGCAATGAGATGGAAGACAGCGAGCGAGAAGGCGCCCAATCCGCATTCCATAATCATGTACCCCATCTGCCCGATCGTTGAGAAACCCAGCGTCTTCTTGATGTCGTTCTGGACCAGCATCATCGTCGCGCCGAGGATCGCCGTGAGGGTTCCGACCACGAACGCGATGTGCAGGGTCGTTGAACTGAGGCCGAAGAGCGGGGCCAGGCGATTGATGAGAAACCCGCCGGCATTGATGATTCCCGCGTGCAACAGGGCATGGACAGGCGTCGGGGCGAACAGCGATCCCGGCAGCCAGAGATGTAGGGGAAACTGCGCCGATTTCCCCATCGCGCCGATGAACAGGAGAAACGTGACGGCAGTGGTCGCGCTGACTTCCAATCCGGGCCAGAGCGAAAGGGTGATGGAATTCCCGGCGGCTCGAGCGAAGAGATCTTGGAACTCGAGTGTACCGTAGAGTTGGTATGCGAGAACAATCCCGGCAAGAAATGCGACATCGGCAACTCGGAGAAGCGTAAAGGTTTTGAACGCTCCCCTGAGAGTCGCCTGATGTGCATGGTTGTGCGCCAGGAGATAGAGCAGATAACTCAGGGCTTGCCAGAATAGAAACAACATCATGAGATTCGCACTGGAGACCATGCAGAGCAAGACGAAGTCTGTAAAGCAAATCAGCGCCAAATACCGGCGCGCATGACGATCCTGGTACATATAACCTGTCGAGTAGCAGTAGATCACGGTGCTGACACCGGAGATCAGCACCATCATGACCGCACTCAACCGATCGATATAGAGCCCGATGGGAAAGGCCAGGGAAGCGATAGACCCGAGGTCGTAGAAACGAATGGTGATCGGCCCCTCCGTCGCCACAAGCCACAGGATCACAACGGCGCCGAAAAAGGTGGCGCCAAAGGGAAAGGCCGCGATCTTGGCTCGTAGATTCCGCGAGCCTTCGGTGCCTAC
>DATIQH010000474.1:0-11048 GCA_035471155.1 Nitrospiraceae bacterium
CGCCAGCCGCACGGCGAGGTACAGCTGGTCGCGGGCGCCCGCCGACAGCTGCACGTCGGCCTTGCCGCGCGCGAGCTGCTGGCCGCCGGCGAGGCGACGGCTCTCATGCCGGGGACGATCGCGTTTGCCGGACGCAGGGCCATGACGGAGACCAGGCCGGTCAACGTCTGTCGTGCACGGCTCCAGAGACCTGGTGCGGTGATGAAGCCGGCGCTGACCGATCCGCCTTGCGCATTATTGTGGATGCGGAGTTCGATCGTGTTACCGGAGAGGGGGATGCGGCGGCTTCTGAATCCAAACTCGGGGGCGGAAAGACCGCCGAGGAGGACGCCGTCTTCCGACCGGAGGTACACACTGTCGATGTGGGACTGGGTTACCATCTGTAAGGTGGCTTCGGTCCCGGTTCCGTTCAGCATTCCGACGCAACGGTCATTGATAAAGACCTGAACCTGATCCGATGCGCCGCCCGCAGATCGACGAGCGCCGACTTTTATGGCGTCTAATAGGCTTGCTCGATAATCCGACAGGTTGTGTTCTTGTGCCATGATCTCTCCCTCACTCCTTATTGTGGGGCTCAATTCAGATACTGCGAGACTGATTCAGGGATGCACATGCAGTTTTACTTCTGGTTTTTCGACGGTCGTTGTTCCGTTAGTACCCAGTCCCCAGGCTGTCTGCATGCAGTCCAGGCACAGGGCCAGATGCCAGATTCGATAGTCGCAGCTATAACCCTGCGAGAACATCTCTTCCCACTGACTCCGGGACAGGCAGGGATAATGGTCCGGTTCACTCTTTCGATAATGGGCCTGCGCGAACCGGATGATACGCTCGGCCTCGCTGTTGAATCGCTGCAGAGAACGCTGTTGCTGGCCGAGGAGGTCTTTCAACTCGACCTCGCTGATGCCTGCTTCATCCATCGTGCGCTGCCAGCCGGAGTCCCTCCAGCGACTGAGATTTTTGTAAATGCGCTGGCTTTCCGATCCGTTTAAGCCTGTGGCGGCAATGATCTCTCTTGGACCCAACCCGTAGCAGTGGTGATACAAGGCGACCAGTGCGTCTCGGCTGATCGCAGCCCTCGCCATGAGCCCGTCGAGAAATCGTCCGAGCGGCGTGAGCAGATCCGGATGATAACAAAAGGGTTCGGGCCGGCTGTGTTGTTTGGCCACCAGCGAGTCCAGGAGAAACAGCGGCCGGCAGGGAATTTCACTGGGCCCGCAGACGAGAAACCGTTCGAGGTATTCCGCGCCCCACCGCAAGACAAATTTCTCATGTGCGACATCGTCGTTCCACTGGCCGGTTTCCCGCAGAAACCGTTTCGTGTACGCGGTGGTCCGATCCAGAAGAGTCGGTAGAGCCTGCGAAACGACCCGATCGAACTCCTCGGCCGTTGAGACCACTTCCTCAAGCCGCCCCAACGCTGTCGCGCTTTCTGGCATCACCGGATTTCTAGTGAGAATCGGTTGCATCCCAGTCAGAATCATTGTGCCTCCATACGGGCTGAGGGCGCATTGGACAAATCCAGTCGCTCATCCGGTGTTTTTGTCCGTTGTGCCGATCGCGCTGTCGTTGGTAAAAGCCATGTACAGGTCGTGCAATAGGGCATGGCCGAGAGACTTCTCACATCATTTATGGAGGTTCCCATGAAGCGGTTAAGCGGATTGATGGCCTTGGTTGCATTCCTCAGCTTCGGTACAATGTCCACCCTGGCGTTCGCAGGGGACGACAAGAAGGACGAGAGCAAGGATAAGGGTGGCAAAGTCGTCGTGTATGCGGACGACAAGAAGGACGAGAGCAAGGACAAGGGTGGCAAGGTCGTGGTGTTTGGGGATGAGAAGAAAGATGAGAAGAAGGACGGCAAGTAAGCCGGTCCGCAGGGGCGTAGCTGACAGCTGCGCCCCTGTCTCTTGTTCGCGGGATGTTCCATTATGCTGCCACTATGATTCCAATAACTTCAGACGCTGATATGGTACGAGCATTCTTATTCCACTTGAAAAAGATACGACCGCGATAAGTTCCTGCCTCGGCAAAGGGGACCTTCAGCAGAAACACTCCACAGTTCATTTGCAGACTACTTCCCGTTGATCGTCTGCCGATCAAGCACGGCAAAGGCTCAAGTAGCCGATCTCTCGTGAAGAAGAAGTGCTGCGATGGTGTGGCGCAGTGAAATGGAACTAGGAAACAGGAGGATGAAACAGCACAGAGGCAAGCACCGGCAGATGAACAGATGGTTGAGTGTCAGTCGCAGTATCCGTTTCGAATGAAGACGTCAGTTGGGGGAGTGAGGAAGGAACTGAAAATCCTTCAAGGACAGACACCCTTTGGGTGTCTGTGGGCTCAAAAGGGTTTAACAGTGTAACGGGGACACCGAGCATTTGCACCAGGATGGAGAAGCAGAGCAGCATGACTATCGCCATGCAGGCTTTCCCGGTACGGCTTTCCTTGAAGCAGTTGTGACACAGTTGAGGCATTTGAATTAAGAGTACGCCCTCTCTCCTTCGATTACAAGAACCACTGTGCGAGGTTTTTTGCGGCCCTTCCTCCATCGGCCGCGGTTCCGGTTGGCCGATGGACGCAGCCCGCTCAACTCTTACAAATCGTTCTCCGTGAGCCAGCGGCCGAGTCCCTGCTGTTCGGCGAAATAGTAGGCGTAGTGCAGAGCGGCGAGATTGGCGATCCGTTCTTCTGCCTCATCGCGCGAGTCGGTATAGATGATCTGAATGCCATAGCGTGCCGTAAGGGCGTCGAGAAAATCCATCAATCCAATCTTGTGGTATTGATTGAGGCGTCCGCCGGCTTTGCGGTGTTGGAGTGTCCCTTCGATGAGGAGAAAGCGGGAAGGGAAAGGCAGGAGTTGTTCCATTTCCTCGAGAAACGGCGGGCGATTGTCGGAAGGGTTCGAGAAGATCCGATACAATTCTTCCACGTTGATGGGCTTGATACATAAGAGTTCAGGGGCTTCGGCAATGGCATAGCCACTGGTCGGCAACGTCTCACGAATAACTCCTGCGATCCGCGCGAATCCATCGAAGTTGTACGGAGCCTGTTCGCGGGGATCGACATAGAGATGAATCGCCGGCGCCATGACCTTCGGTTTTCCCTGCTGCGAGAGCATGATGAGGGATTGTGGCCCACGTGCGTCGCGTGATCGCGGAGTCTGCTGGCGTGGCGGGGTGGAGGTGTACGCTGATGGAGATGACGAAGGGCGTGTCGTTGCCTTGGGAGCCGATGATGGTTGCACCGTTGCGTCGTAGCGTGTGCGCGCAGCCGGGTCACTCAGCGTTTGATAGGCCTGATTGATCAGTTTGGTGCGAACTTCCGCTTTCTGATGGAGAGCCGGTGCATGGGTAAAGCGATCCGGATGCCAGACCTGGATCTGTTCATGCCAGGCTTTTTTTAGCTCAGCGTCCGTTGCGGTCGGTAAGAGTTCGAGGAGCGTGTAATAGTTGGTTGTCTGTCCGTCGCGCATGGAGTATTCCGGTGTAAATAGAAGAAGTGTAGCGGAGTCTTGGGCTGAGATCTAGCGGAAGGTCCGTGGTTCATTTGATGGAGTGGATACGCAGAGAGTTTTGCAGTACACTCTCGATGGGCTTCCTGATGCCGCAGTGTACGCATTGACTCCACGGACCAGACTTCTCATCGCAGCACGATACATCACAAGAAATCACGCATGACTCTGAGTGGCAGGCACTTGGCAGGCGCTGCTTTCGGAAAGATTGGTAACGGATACAGATGGTTTCTCCAATGACTCAGCCAGTTTTAGACGCAGCAGAATTGAAGATCATTCCACTCATCGCCAAGGAACTCGGTGTGGGACCCGATCAGGTTAAAGCCGCAGTCGTACTGCTCGACGAAGGGTCGACCGTGCCCTTTATCGCGCGCTATCGCAAGGAGGCCACCGGCAACCTGGACGATACCCACTTGCGCACGTTGGAGGAGCGCCTCCTGTATCTGCGGGAACTGGAGCTTCGCCGCGCAACGATTCTGGCGTCAATCGAAGAACAGGGCAAACTAACCGATGCACTGCGCGTGAGCATCGAAGCTGCTGCGACCAAACAGACGTTGGAAGACTTCTATTTGCCCTATAAGCCCAAGCGCCGCACACGAGCGCAGATTGCGCGCGAGGCTGGTTTAGAACCGCTGGCTCACACCCTCCTCGCCGATCCGATGCTCGACCCCGAGGAAGAAGCCGCGAAGTATCTGAATGTGAAGCCTGTCGGCGAGGGCGTTGAAGCTATCAACGTGCCGGATGCGATGTCAGCGCTCGATGGTGCGCGGGATATCCTGGCTGAGCGCTTTGCTGAAACCGCCGAACTGCTGGTGAAGCTGCGTACGCGCCTCTGGGACGAGGGTGTTCTCACGTCCACTGTGGTGAAGGGCAAGGAAACGGCCCAGGAAGAAAAGTTCCGCGATTACTATGCCTACTCGGAAACCGTCCGCACCATTCCGTCGCATCGCGCACTCGCGTTATTTCGTGGCCGCGCACAGGGTGTGTTGAAGATTGAATTGGGTCTCGGTGAAGCACTCGAAGCGGTGACTCCGCATCCCTGTGTCTCGACGATCGCGTCTCATGTCGGCATCGAAGACCGGGGCCGCCGTGCTGATACGTGGCTTATGAGTGTCTGCGATTGGGCATGGCGCACCAAGATGCACCTGCATCTCACGGTGGAACTGCTGATGCAGTTGCGCGAAGCGGCGGAAGCCGAGGCGATCAAAGTTTTCGGCCGCAATCTGCACGAGCTGTTGCTGGCGGCGCCTGCCGGCCCGAAGGCCGTGCTTGGCCTCGACCCAGGCATTCGCACAGGCTGCAAGGTGGCGGTGGTCGATGCGACAGGCAAGCTGCTGGCGACCACGACTATTTATCCGCTCCAACCACGCAACGACTGGCAGGGATCGTTGGAGACGCTGACACAGCTGGCCGTGCAGCATGGCGTCGAACTCATCTCAATCGGTAATGGTACTGGAAGTCGCGAGACCGACAAGCTGGCCGTTGAAGTGATCAAATCGGTTGCCGCTCAGAAGCCGGAACAGAAAGTAGTCAAGATCATAGTCAGCGAAGCCGGCGCATCGGTCTATTCGGCGTCGGCCTTCGCCGCGGCCGAGTTTCCCGAGTTGGATGTCAGTTTACGCGGCGCCGTTTCTATCGCCAGGCGTGTGCAGGATCCGCTGGCAGAGCTGGTGAAGATCGATCCCAAAGCGATCGGTGTCGGCCAATATCAGCACGATGTAAACCAAAAGGCACTGGCGCGTTCGCTCGATGCAACGGTCGAAGACTGCGTCAATGCCGTGGGTGTGGACGTCAACACAGCCTCTGCTCCATTACTCGAGCGAGTGTCGGGTCTGAACAAGGCGCTGGCGAAGAATATTGTCGACTATCGCGATGCAAATGGCCCTTTTCAAAATCGCACCACGATACGTAATGTGCCGCGTCTGGGCGATAAGATGTTCGAGCAGGCTGCCGGATTTCTACGAATCAATGACGGCGATAATCCGCTGGATCGCTCCTCAGTCCACCCGGAAGCCTATCCGGTGGCCGAACGTATTCTCGCGCGCATCGGCAAAGGCATCGTGGAGGTCATGGGCCAACCGGCTGTTCTCAAAGGATTATCTCCCGCCGATTTTACGGATGAAAAGTTCGGCGTGCCGACCGTGCGTGACATCCTGACTGAGTTGGAAAAACCCGGCCGCGACCCCCGCCCGGAATTCAAGACGGCCACGTTCCAAGAAGGCGTCGAGTCTCTGGCCGATCTAAAAGGAGGCATGATCCTCGAAGGCGTGGTGACAAATGTGGCGGCTTTCGGCGCCTTCGTCGATATCGGCGTGCATCAAGATGGTCTTGTTCATGTGTCTGCATTGGCTAACAAGTTCATCAAGGACCCGCATGAGGTCGTCAAACCTGGTCAGATTGTGAAGGTGAAGGTGTTGGACGTCGATGTGAAGCGTCAGCGCATCTCGTTGACCATGCGTCTTGACGAGGCCCCGAGCAACGTTTCCATCTCAGTCCGTCCACCTATCGAGGTTTCTGCAGGGGCGGCACGTGAGCCGCGTGACCGCCGTCCTCCAACTCCACATCGTGCTCCGGAGCGCCAGCCGCAGCCGACCGGCACGATGGCCATGGCACTGGCGCTCGCGCGCGCCAAGCAGAAGAAGTAGCAAGCCACGAGGTTTGCCTTTTCACTCCTTTTGTCTTGTCCCGAGTGCGGGCGCGATCCTTAGAACCCTAGTTCCTTCTCTAGATCCGCCTGCCCCTTTTTAAAATCCTTTTTCTCTTGTTCGTCTTTTTTCTTTACCAAGTCCTCTAGCGCCTCTCCTCGTTTCTTGAGAGCCGCATTCTCTTTGTTACGAGCGATTTCCTCCTTCTCCTCGGCCAGCGAGGCGGCTTGCGCTGTTTTGATCGTGTCGTCAGGCACCGTCATCCAGGAGAGGCGGTATCCGGGCCGTTTGAAGGCCTGTTCCTGATACACCACCGCGTAACGCGTGGGGTAGCTGCGCTTGCCGATCTGCCGTTCTTCCAGGACATAGACGGTCGGGGAGCCGAAGAGATTCGGCTCGTATGAATCCAGATACATCCTGCTGCCTTGCTTGGCTCCGACTGATGCGATTTTCTGCATAAACTCCGTAAAGGCCTGAAGATTGGAAGGATCCGGCGGCTGCGTGTTTTCTATTTCTTTGCCCGCCGCCTGTTGTGCCTCAGTGAGGGCTTCTTGTTCGTCTTGGATCTGGAAGCGGTACTTCTGTTGGAATTCTTCAAGTTTAAAAGGGCCTTTCTTGGCCTTGGCCTTAAAGAATGAAGCGGGGTCGCTCTTTCCCTTGGTGACGTAAGACAATCGACCGACCGACGTGTCACTGGAATCAAACAGATACGTACTGTCCGGTGCGACCGGCAGGCCGAATTTCGCAGGATCCGCCGGCTTGTCCGGCGTGTGCCCCGTTCGCATCGGCATACTGCGTTGTTTCAGTAAGGCCACAGCGGTTCCCTTTCCACGACCAATCATCTGCGAGACGGCCTGCCTGACATCCGGTACCGGATCGTTGGTCAGTGGCACAAGCTCCTCCACATCGCTGTCTTGCGGTCCGATCATGCCGAGCGCATCGGCGGCTGCAATTCGCAGGTCGGGTTCGTCGCTGGAGAACATCCCGATGATCTCGGGAAGATAGGTTCGACTGGCGGTCGAACCCAAGGTGTACATATCTTCTTTCAAGATGTCGATGGTATCTTTCCTGAGTTTCTCACAATTGGCTGCTTTTGAGGCTTTGCCGTCGCAGTCTCGAAGATAACTGTCCAGGGTGGCATCCTTCGGAGACGATGCCTTTGCCGGCGGGACGTCCTCTTGTGGCGATGCTGCGAGTACAAGACCGGAGAAAGTCATTAGCCAGAGTGGTAGCAGAATGTACGTCAATGAATGGAGATTGTGATTTCGTCTCATCGAGCGTCCTCCTCGGCCGACCGTACGAATCCATGAGTCGGCATTGTCTTACCGCTGCATGCGCCGGAAATCGATGTATCTCCGGCTGCGTCCTTGTGCCTCATCCAATTCTGCCTGTCTAAAGTTAGCCGCTATCAAGGTTCGTACGACGCTGGCGCTGAATCTCGTCTTGGGATCGCACTTATCCTTGAGCTTTGTCAGGTCGTAAATGATGGCCCTGACCTTCATACCATCAGCGGTCGGAAGCTCGGCTTTCATTTGCTCCCACCGCTCTTCGTCCTGCTCGCCGCAACCGCGTGCTGCTTCACTACCGAGCGGGAAACAGAGGAGCATCGTTGCAACCAGCAAGCCACCGGAGATCGTCTTCAAGATCTTCATCATTCCCCCCCCTATCCCATCAAAGGCTGAATACAGTATAACGACGCCGTGAATCGTCTTATTGCTCGTAACTGGTTCTCATGTATGGTTGCGGCCGCCGTTATAGTGGCGACCTATGCCGGCGCGTGGTACGGCGACTTCCAGTTCGATGATTTCCATTCGATTCTCGAGAATCCGCATCTCGAACGCTGGCAAACCTTCATCGGCCATCTCGATCACATGGTCCGGCCCGTGCTCTACGCCAGCTTTTTTGCTGATCGGTCACTGTATGGAGCCAGCCCAACCGGCTATCATGTGCTGAACTTGCTGTTCCACCTCGGGTCGGGGTTCCTCATCTATCGCATACTCGTTCGAGCCGTAGGGGAGGAACTGCGGTACGTCCCGTTTTGGACCGCCCTGCTATTCTTGATCCATCCCATCACGACAGAAACCGTCACGTATATCTCCGGACGGGCGACCGGTCTGATGGGGTTCTTGTATCTCCTCGCTCTTGCATTCTATATCGAAGCGACGGCCTCTCAACGAGAGCGCGTCCCTTCTCGAATGTATCTGTTCGGAGCGCTGCTCTCATTTGTGTTGGCAATCGGCTCCAAAGAAACTGCCATGACCCTTCCGTTCGCACTTCCCCTCTGGGACATATTGGTCCGTCGCCTCGACCGTGCCGAGTTTCGACAACGCTTCTTCTCATGCCACCTTCCGTTTTGGTCCGTCCTCTTCGCCGTGGCTGCATGGGCATGGTGGCATCCTCGGTATTCCACCCTTGTGCAATTCAGCTTCGACAGCCGTCCTTTCTGGGACAATCTGCTGAGTGAACTCCATGCTGGAATGTATTCGTTGTGGCTGCTCGTGGCTCCTTGGCAACAGAGCTTCGACCACGACCTGCCCCTGCTGCGTTCCTGGACCGAGTGGCCTGTACCGGTCGATCTGCCGCTGTTCGCCGGGCTAATGGCGGCCATGTGGCTTGCCATCCGGCGCCTCCCACTCGTTTCATTCGGCCTTGCCTGGTACTGGCTGCAGGTCAGTCCCATGATGCTCATTCCTCGCAACGATCTTCTGAGCGAGCGCAATCTCTACTTGGCCTCGTTCGGCATAGTGCTCGTCTGCGTTGTGGTACTCTTTCACTTTGTTCATGCGGTTACCAAAGCGTGTACGCGGCCTGCATGGATCCGCACTGCGGCCAGCGTCGTTGCCGTGGCGGTTGTCCTGGCCTTCTCCCTGGCGACGGTTCAGCGGAATACCCTCTATCGCGACCCATTCCTGCTGTGGTCCGACGCCGTGAACAAAGCGCCACAGAAGGCACGACCCCATAACAATCTCGGCCACATATACGCGGAGCGTAGAGATTGGGAGGAAGCTATCGTACATTTTCGCATGGCCGCCCAACTCGATCCCGAGTATCGGGTCGCTCAGGACAATTTGCGCGACGCCTATCTCCATCAGGTCGGACGGCGCTAAGCCTCCTCGTTAGTTTGCGACATGAAGAACCGCCTGCCCGTATCGCAACATCCGGGCGGCCTGTTCCCATTGATCCGCGACGTTCAACGCGACGAGCAGCACACGATGCCCGTTTTCGAACGTGCTGGCGATCAGACAGCGACCTGCTTTGCTCGTATAGCCTGTCTTGACGCCGGTTACGGTTCGATCGAGGAGCAGTTCATTGGTGTTGTACAGTGCAATGTGCCGCTTGTCATCCACGGTGGCAATGTCCTGCATCACGGTCCGGACCATCATGGCAAAAATCGGCTCTTGCAGCGCCTGCTCTGTCAACTTCGCCAAATCCGCTGCTGTCGAATAATGACCGGGCGCATCGAATCCGCAGGCGTTGGCGAAGTGCGTGTTCGTTAATCCCAACGCGCGGGCCCGGTCGTTCATCATCGTGACGAAATGCTTGGCATCACCCCCGACATGCCAGGCAACCGCTTCACAGGCATCGTTCGCGCTCGCTACCAGCATGGCCGCAACGAGATCGCGTAAGAGGAATTCTTCCCCTGAATGAAATTTCAGGGACGATGGATGAATCAGCGCACGGGGGTCGATCTTCACCACGTCTTGAAGAGGCGCAGATTCCAAGGCGACCAGCGCCGTCATGATTTTTGTGAGACTGGCGGGAGGGAGCCGGTGTGTCGCGTCTTTTTCCAACAGCACGCGGCCGGACTTCAGTTCAACGAGATACAGTGCTGAAGCCTTGATCGGCGGTTTGGCCGGTGTATCTTGGGCGTAGACGTCGCCGCTGCACAGCATCACCGTCACGGCCATGCTGACGAGAAGCGATCTCCCGCACCCGCTTCGGCTCATGTCATCGCCTAGTTTCCAAACATTTTTTTCAACATGCCTCCGGCCTTTTCCAGATCCGATTGTTCGTCGACGGGCGGATCCGGCTCAGGCGCAACCGGAGCATTTCCCCGAGGCGCATTAACTCCCGGTTGATGCACCGTGGGCCTATTTCTTGAGCCGGGCTTGTCCATAGGCGGTTGGTCCATACCCTCCCTGCCCATTTTATTCCCCATCGCGCCGCTCATCATTCCTGCCATGTCGAACTTGGTGAATCCCTCAGGCACCTCAAACAAATTCGGATCCTGTCTGCCGATCATCACGTTCTTGAGTTCTGTCATCATCCGCTTCTTGTCATTGCCTTCTTTGTACAGCAGATCTTGCTTGATGGAAATTCCCTCTTTCGTTCGCCAAGAGAAGCCGCCGTATTTTTTTCCATCTGTGCTGGCCGCGATGGTTTTGTACTTCGTCACTTTCATGCCATTTAGCGTCTCTTCGCCCATCACCGTGTCTTCATACGTCCACTGCGAAGGATCGTTGCCCTTGCCTTTTCCCATTATCGAATGTTCCATATACATTTTCTCGGACGGCATGAGAATCCACATGACTTTCGTGTCGTATCGGAAAATCTGAATCCCTCCATCACCTTCACCGGTCAGCATCTCTTTGCGCTCCTTCGTCGGAGTCACATAGACATGCTGCTGGATGGTGCCTTCTTCACTTTGGATCGTCGAATCCGCTGAATACTCGACTTGAGGGCGGCTGAGTTGAGCGGCCCCAACCGGTATCGCACCGAATATACCGGCGAGCACGATCACTGCGAACAGACGTTGTGACATAGCAGACTCCCTCCCGAGATGTGTAACAGGTTGATGTTGATCGGCATGAATCAGATCCTGGCACAGCTCTTAGCTTGTACGGGTCGGAAGATGGAACAGGGATGCAAGATTATCCCTTACCAAAAAAGAAGTAAAG
>DATIQH010000475.1:0-2688 GCA_035471155.1 Nitrospiraceae bacterium
ATTCCAGTCCATTATTTTTTTGACGGTTATTTCTCCTATTGTTCATGCGCAAAATGATGTGGACTTCATGAACGTCAAATTGTTCGAAACCGGGCACCTCTCCCATCGCCCTGTGATGGGCCGGGTCGAAATACGGAGGCAACTTGACTCCCATCGGGACCGTAATCACCTTGCGAACCCGCTTCAGCAATCGCTCAGAGGCTTCGGCATCGTACCCGATCTGCGGTTTGCCGGGAATGTTCGGACAAGAGAGATTGACTTCGATCAAGTCTGGCTTCGCCGCATTGATGATGGCGGCAATCGTGGGAAAATCGTCTTCACAGAGACCCGCCACACTGGCTATAACCGGTTTTCCAAGTCCCTTCAACTCGGGAATGAGCGCGGCATACGCCTTGTACCCAAGATTCGGTAAACCCATGGAGTTGATGGACCCGCTGGGAAATCCATAGTACCGAGGTGTCGGATTGCCGTCGCGAGGCTCAACGGTCATCGACTTCGTCACGATGGCCCCGGCACGAGAGCGGCCAAGGGCCAACAACTCTTCCCGCGTGACACAGAGAGCCCCAGAGGCGTTCATGAAGCAACTAGGAAATCGCACGCCGGCAATGGTGGTCGACAAATCCATCACGCGACGACCGTAACAGGTTCGTGCTGAGTTCTTGTCATGAGCCGGCCATCCTTCATAGACCAGACATAATCGGCAGCCCCAGCAGCTTCGGTACTGTGGGTGACCAACAACACCGTTTGACGAAAGCGCTGTACGAGTGACCGGAGGAGGGTGATAATCTCGGCCCCATGTTGTGAATCTAAATTGCCGGTCGGCTCATCGGCGAGAATGATCTGGGGCCGATGCACGATCGCTCGCGCAATTGCCACACGCTGCTGCTCCCCGCCGGAAAGCTCGCTGGGGCGATGGTGTCTTCGTGCAGTCATGGACACCAACTCCAGAACCTCCTCGACACGGGCTTGGACCGATACCCCTCGCTCTCCGCGCAGCAACAAGGGAAACGCCACATTCTCCGCTGCCGTCAACCCGGGAATCAAATGAAATGCCTGGAAAACAATCCCGACTGTTTCCCGCCTGATCCTCGTCCAGTCGTTACTCGTGAATCGACTAGTGGAGTGTCCTCCGAGAATAATATCCCCTGAGGTCGGCACATCTAATCCGCCAACCAGGTTGAGCAACGTACTCTTTCCGCAGCCGCTTGGGCCGATAAATGCACAGAAGTCCCCCTTACCTACTTCGACAGAAACCTGATCGAGCCCGATGATCGTGTCGCCACCACGCTCGTAAATTTTCGACACCTGATCGAATCTCACCATACTGATTTGCTTCTCCGTCCGTACCCTAAGAGGATCGCCGCACGAGATAGGTTCAACATCCTGCTGCCTTCGTATATCACAACCATTTACAGAGCAACAACCTTGACAGGCGCGGCACATTCCCATAGAAGAAACACACACAGACATCGATTGGAGCGCTTCTCCTGCCATGTTACGTGAAGACACACAGGATCGGCTTCTCGGATGGTGCCGTCAGGCCCTCCGGTTTGTGTTACCGGTGGAATGCCTCACATGTGGCGCCTCACTCACCACCGACCCGGTGCCCTTCTTCTGTACCGCGTGCTGGCAAACCATCCGCCCACTCCAACACCCAGTTTGCGCCCGCTGTGACCAGCCGTTCGTCTCACCAGCGGCCACAACCTATACGCCGGACCATCACTGCCAACAGTGTCAGGAACGGCCACCGGATTTCCAGCGGGCCTGGACCCTCTTCCCCTATCTCCCGCCACTGCGGGAAGCCATCTGCTCGTTCAAATATCGAGGCAAACATACAATGGCCAAGCCGCTCGCACGCCTGATGATCAGTGCCCTGCCAAAAGGGATTGATGCCGACGTGATTATCCCAGTGCCTTTACACCCAGCCCGCTTGCGAGCGCGTGAGTTTAATCAATCCTTACTGCTGGCCGATCAGCTGGGCCGTCACATGGCTCGCCCCGTTTCAGCGAGAAACCTCGTCAGAGTTGCCCCCACCGACCCCCAAACCACACTCACACGACAGGCACGATTGCGAAATCTACGACATGCGTTTGAAATCCGCAGGCCACAAGACCTATCCGGAAAGCGCATCCTCCTCGTGGACGATGTCTTCACCACTGGGACAACATTGAACGAATGCGCAAAGACCTTACGCGATGCCGGCACTGGGCCAGTCTTTGCCTTGACAGTGGCCAGAACTATCGAGACGGCGCTGATACCGGATCGCCGCTTTGCCGAACGGACTGTACAGCCCCTGACGACCATAGGAATATGATCGATGCCGTTGTACGAATATCGCTGCCTCGACTGTAAGAAGCGCAGCACAATCCTCGTATTGAGTCTCGCCCATCAAGCGGCGGCAGCCTGTACCCATTGCACAAGCGCGCGGGTTGAACGACTCCTGTCTCGATTTGCCTCGCCGAAATCCGAAGAGGCTCGCCTTAACGCCTCTCTGGATCTCAACAATCTGGCCGGACTCAATGAACTCGATCCATAGAGCATGATGCAATTTATGACGACCATAGGGATATAATCGATGCCGTTGTACGAATATCGCTGCCTCGACTGTAAGAAGCGCAGCACAATCCTCGTATTGAGTCTCGCCCATCAAGCGGCGGCAGCCTGTACCCATTGCACAAGCGCGCGGGT
>DATIQH010000476.1:0-3371 GCA_035471155.1 Nitrospiraceae bacterium
AACTTCGCCATCCCCTTCTCGGAGGACACCTTCGTCAACGCCGCGGTCAATGTCGTCTTCCCGTGGTCCACGTGCCCGATCGTCCCGATATTCACGTGCGGCTTCCGCCGCTCATATTTCGCCTTCGCCATACCTCGCTCCCTTCCGTCTACGCTCAAGAATCGATTCGGCTATTCCCCCCGATACTTGGCAATGATGGCTTCTGAAATCTGCCGGGGCACCGGATCATATCGGTCGAATTCCATACTGTAGGTGGCACGGCCCTGCGTTCTCGATCTGAGATCTGTCGCATACCCGAACATTTCACTGAGCGGCACCGACGCATCGATGACCTGAGCAGCCGCCCGTCCCTTCATACCTTGAATCTTGCCACGACGACCGTTCAAATTACCGATGACATCGCCCATGAAATCCTGAGGGACGACAACTTCCACCTTCATAATCGGCTCAAGCAACACAGGATCGGCTTTCTTGCAGGCATCGACGAATGCCATCGAACCGGCAATTTTAAATGCCATTTCATTGGAGTCGACGTCATGGAACGATCCGTCGATCACCATCACCCGAACATCGCGAAGCGGATAGCCCGCGATGACGCCGGAATCAAGCCGTTCCTTCACACCCTTTTCGATCGCCGGGATGAACTCTTTTGGAATCGAGCCGCCGACGGTCTTATTGATGAACTCCAAACCCTTGCCTGACTCGGCAGGCTCGACCGTCAACACGACATGTCCGTACTGGCCACGACCACCAGTCTGTTTAATATACTTCGCCTCAGCTTCGGCCTTCTTGCGAATCGTTTCCCGAAAAGCCACCTCCGGCTTTCCAACGTTGGCCTCTACTTTGAATTCCCGCAGCATGCGATCGACGATGATTTCCAGATGTAACTCGCCCATCCCCGCGATGATGGTCTGCGCGGTCTCTTCATCTGTCTTCACCCTGAATGATGGATCTTCCTGCGCCAACTTTTGGAGCGCGAATCCCATCTTCTCTTGATCTTGTTTGGTTTTTGGCTCAATCGCCATCGCGATAACCGGCTCGGGGAATTTCATCACCTCGAGCAGAACCGGCTGCTTTTCATCCGCCAGCGTGTCCCCGGTCGTCGCCCCTTTCAGTCCGACGGCGGCAACAATATCACCCGCATAGGCCACATCGATGTCTTCCCGCTTATTCGCATGCATCTTTAGAAGTCGTCCGACACGATCTCGCGACCCCTTTGTCACATTTGAGACAGATGTTCCTGTCTTCAGAGTGCCGGAATACACTCGCAAAAATGTAAGCTGACCGGCAAACGGATCCGTCATGATCTTGAAGGCCAAGGCTGCGAACGGCTCATCATCTGACGGCCGTCGCTTCACTTCCTGTTCGGTATTTGGATCAATCCCGGTCACCGACTCAACGTCAAGTGGAGATGGAAGAAAATCCACAACCCCATCCAACAGCTGTTGAACACCCTTGTTCTTGAAAGCCGACCCGCACAAAATCGGAGTCATCTTCATCGAAAGCACACCGGCCCGAATGGCTCGGCGGATCTCTTCTTCCGTTAAGGGCTGACCATTGAGATACTTATCCATTGTTTGATCGTCGAACTCAGCCACCGCGTCCAGCATTTTATCGCGGTATTCTTTGGCCCGGTCGAGCAAATCGGGGGGAATATCTTTGACGACATACTTGGCGCCGAGCGTCTCGTCGTCATACACATAGGCCTTCATGGTCACGAGGTCGATGGATCCCTTGAATTCAGACTCTCGGCCGATGGGGATCTGAATCGGAACAGGGTTTGCCCCTAACCGATCGATCATCGTCTGGACGCTGACATAAAAATCCGCCCCGATTCGGTCCATCTTGTTCATGAACGCGATCCTCGGCACACTATACTTATCCGCCTGCCGCCACACCGTCTCAGATTGCGGCTCAACCCCCTGCACGGAGTCGAACACCGCCACGGCTCCATCGAGCACTCGAAGCGACCGTTCAACTTCAATCGTAAAATCGACGTGCCCAGGAGTATCTATAATATTGATGCGATGGTCTCGCCAGAAACAGGTCGTCGCAGCAGCCGTAATCGTAATGCCGCGCTCCCGCTCCTGCTCCATCCAATCCATCGTCGCTGCGCCTTCATGAACCTCACCCATTTTGTGCGAGATCCCGGTGTAGAAGAGGATGCGCTCCGTCGTTGTCGTTTTACCGGCATCAATGTGTGCCATGATGCCGATATTCCGAGTTTGTTCTAATGGTGATTGACGCGCCACGTACTTCCCCTAAAAAAATAGATGCCGCAACCCGGGCCGGTAAAACGCTGCGACTTACAAGAACCCGCGTGAGCGGATCGCAGCACGGCCCAGCTGCAGCACAGAATGACGCTACCAGCGATAGTGCGCGAAGGCCTTATTGGCTTCCGCCATCCGATGCACGTCTTCCCGCTTCTTAACCGCCGCTCCCGTATTATTCGATGCATCCAACAATTCAGCCGCGAGCTTCTCCCGCATGCTCTTACCGCCGCGAGTCCGGGAATATTCCGCTAACCATCGAAGCGCCAACGACATCCGGCGAGCCGGGCGAATCTCCACTGGCACCTGGTACGAGGCGCCGCCCACCCGACGGGACTTCACCTCAACGACCGGCTTCACATTATCAATCGCCGACCGGAATATCTTAAGCGGATCGTTCCCGGTCTTCTCCTGAATGACATCGAACGCTCCGTAGCAAATACGCTCGGCCGTGCTCTTTTTTCCGCCCGACATCAAAATATTCAAAAATTTCCCGACGAGTTTATCCCGATATCGCACATCAGGAAGAGGATCGCGGTGGTCTAAAAATCTAGTCCTTGGCATGTGTCATTCACTCTCTCGTTACCAAACTGTGAGACCAGTCTTACTTAGGACGCTTTGCTCCATACTTCGAACGGCTCTGCTTTCTATCCGCCACACCGACAGCATCGAGAGCGCCTCTGACAATGTGGTACCGCACACCCGGCAAGTCCTTCACACGACCGCCACGGACGAGCACAATGGAATGCTCCTGAAGGTTGTGACCGACACCGGGAATGTATGTCGTGACCTCCATCCCGTTCGTCAACCGGACACGCGCAACTTTACGCAGCGCGGAGTTCGGTTTCTTGGGCGTTGACGTATAAACACGAAGACAGACACCACGCTTCTGCGGACAGGACTTGAGCGCGGGGCTCTTCGTTTTCACGTGCGCCAGCTGGCGACCTTTTCTGACTAATTGATTGATTGTCGGCATTCGTTCATCACTCTCATCTTCGGCACAGATTGACTACTTATCGTTCAACCCTTCAAGGGCAGAGCCGGTCGATTGTAGTGAGCATTGATCGCCGTGTCAAGCCTTCCCTTGTCCTACTTGCACTT
>DATIQH010000477.1:0-2251 GCA_035471155.1 Nitrospiraceae bacterium
GCTTCCGTGCAGGAACACGTGCTCCCGGGGCAGGTCTGGCAATTCTTTCCGCACACGAAGGTGCAGGGCAGCCATAGGTTGGGCTTCGAGGAGATGCATGTTGCCGAGCTCGGGATCTGCCTCGTAAAGGTCATCATGGAGCCAGGCCCGGGTGACTTCAAAGGGGGTGCAGAGAGCATAGACATCGGCAGACAGCTCCGTTCCATCGCCCAGAACGACACCGGACACAACGTCTGCATGCATCGCCACATTACAGACTTCCGCCTCATATCGGAGGTCGACTCCCAGCGCTTCGAGCTCCCGCACCTGCGGATCGATGAAAACGGTTTGCAGATCGCCCGGCCTCACTGAAGTTCGGCACACACTCGACGATTCGATGCACGTCCTACTCCATCGAGAATCAAAACAGAAAAGCCGGAGGCCTGATTTTCAGCCCTCCGGCTTCTCTCTCCACTAAGTCTCTTCTCTCTCTATGCGGCTACTTTGTCTTTCGCACGAACGCTTTATAGATCATTCCCGACGTCGTCTGTTCTTCTTCGAGCCCGACCATTTGGTGGCCGGTCGTGTCACACCAGGCAGGCATGTCCTTTTTGATGCCTTCGTCGTCTGAAACGACTTCTAGCACCTGCCCTAATGTCAGCCCCTTGATCTTCTTCATGGTCATGATGATCGGCATCGGACAAAAGTACCCAAGTGTGTCGAGCTTTACATCGGCATGTGGCATAGCGTGTTGTTTCTCTGGGTTGTTTGGTTGATTTCGTTTGTTTAGTTAACTGAGCCCCGCACCAAATGAACCAAACAAACTAAATGAACAGGTTGACGCTGCCTTGTTTGGCTTCCGCGAGATAAGTGGTCACCCCCGCAAACTGATCGATACCCTCGATGAGCGTGTCTTTCGTAATCCCCATCAGCCCCATAGTAGTTGTGCAAGCGATGAAGTGAACACCGAGGTCCAGCGCCGTCTCCATGAGTTCCGGCACACCCGGCATCCGATTCTGCTTCATGACCTTTTGCATCATCTTTGTGCCCAGCCCCCAAAAATGGAATCGTGAGAGAGGAAGGCTGTCAGCGCCCCCCTTATTCAGCAGGCCGAACATCTGACGAAGCCAGTCCTTGGCGGAGCTGCTCGCACCTTTCCGGCGAATGGCATTGAGGCCCCAGAAGGTGAAAAAGACGGTGACTTGCATCCCCATGGCGGCGGCCCCGGTGGCGATGATGAACGCGGCCATCGCGCGGTCCATGTCGCCGCTCAGCAACACGATTGTCACCTTTTCAGGTTTTGAAGTCCGTAAGTTGTCCAGCGTCACCGCTGGATCCATCTGCGCGATTGTCATGACGCCCTCTTTCCTGCCGGAGCTGCACAAGTGCGGCGATTTCGGTTCAAAATTAACTATAGTCTCCGTTTCTTTTTCTTGTCAAGGCAACCGACCTTGACCTCACTCGGCACGCCAGATATAGTTCCAACCGAACCGATGTCACCTGCCATCCCATTCTTCTCATGAACAGCAGCCTGATCACCGAAATTAAATCGTCTAAGAGCGCACCGCTTTACGGCTTCTGGTATCCCGCTTGTCTGAGCAGTGAACTTCCTCCTAACAGTCTAAAAGGAGCCGTCCTGTTAGGCCTCCCGATTCTCGTCTGTAAAACATCCCACGGTTCGGTTGCAGCCATGCGCGACATTTGTCCCCATCGTGGAATGCCGCTGTCATTCGGCAAAATGAAAGGCGATTGTGTCGAATGCGCCTACCATGGTTGGCAGTTCGACCAGGGGGGCCGTTGCCGGGAGATCCCTGCACTGGTCGAAGATTCTCCTATTCAAGCCGACAAAATCGGCATCCAGACCTACGCGTGCCGCGAGCGAGATGGTTATGTGTGGGTATTCGTTCCCGATCCTCAACAACCGAACCAGGCCGTTCCAGAGGTGCCGCCGCTGTCACTCCCCTCGTCTCCCTATCGGATGATTCATATTTCGACCCTGCTAGATTGTACCATCGACGACGGCATCGTCGGCTTGATGGACCCGGCTCACGGGCCCTTTGTGCATCAAAGCTCCTGGTGGCGCAGCCAGGCAAGCATCCACGAAAAAGCCAAAACCTTCGAACCGATTCCCCACGGCTTCCGCATGGTGCCGCACGCGCCCTCAAAGAACAGCGGACCCTACAAGCTCCTCAACATGTTTTACGGCGGGCCGCTGACAACGACCATCGATTTTGTGTTGCCCAACCAGCGATTCGAATTCGTCCAGTGCGGA
>DATIQH010000478.1:0-1876 GCA_035471155.1 Nitrospiraceae bacterium
AGGGCATACCGAGGAACAGATTCTGGCCGCCCTACGGGAAGCAGAGGGTGGCACGACCGTGGTGGACGTGTGCCGGCAGGTCGGCATCAGCGAGCAGACGTTTTACGTGTGGAAGCGCAAGTATGCGGGGCTGGGCCTCAGTGAACGGCGCGAACTGCGGCAGCTCCGTGAGGAGAATGCCAAGTTGAAACGCTTGGTGGCGGATCTCTCGCTCGATCGCCATATGCTGCAGGAGATCGTGCGAAAAAAGCTGTACGGCCTCGGGACCGGCGTGTGCTGGCACGCTGGGCGCAAACGACCTATCAGGTCAGTGAGCCTCGGGTCTCGAGGCTGTTGCCGATGGCGCGAGCCTCCTTACAGTATCGGAGTCGCCGTGATCCGCAGGAGGCGTTGCGCATGCGGTTGCGAGAGTTGGCGGCGAGCCGAGTACGCTTCGGGTATCGGCGACTCACGGTGTTGCTGAGACGGGAAGGGTGGCAGGTGAACGCAAACGGATCTATCGGCTGTATACGGACGAAGGGCTGACGATGCGGACTCAACACCGCAAGTAGGCCAGCGGGCCAAGATTCCGCTGGCCTACTTTTCTGGTTTGGGGTCAAAGGGCTTGACTCTTAACCGGACACTACGATACATATTGCAAAATTTGGCTCTGCTATTCTTTTCCTCACACACAGACGAAGTGCCAGTGAGACCTTCACATAGAGAAGACCGGTTGCACATTTGCCCGGAGAAGTTAGCCCAACCATTTCAGAGAGGAGTTCAACCATGATGAAAAGACGATCACCTCAACTCATGGCTATAGCAGGGGCCACGGCCCTTGCGATGGCCGGATTGATGGGATTGCCCTCCGAGGCATCCGCGAAGACCCATGACGTCAAGATGACGGCGCTCGAAACGGAAATCGTGATTGAAGGAACGGGAACGAAATATAAGGCCTGGACGTTCAACGGCCAGATGCCGGGGCCGGCCGTGCGGGTCACGGAAGGCGACACTGTCAACTTCACGTTGGAGAATCCCAAGACCAATGCTTTTCCACACGCCATGGACTTCCATGCGGCGGAAATCGATTTCCTGAAGAACTACCGGGCCATCAATCCAGGAGAAACCATTTCCTTCACCTTTGTGGCGAAGAAGCCCGGCGTGTTTTTCTATCATTGCGGCGCAGCGCCCATGATCCAGCACGTCGCGCGCGGCATGTTCGGCGCGATTATCGTCGATCCCAAGAATCCGAAGGTCTGGCCGAAAGCGGACCGGGAGTTTTTGTTGGTCCAATCTGAGCTCTGGAAGAACCCCGACGATGTCGAGGCCATGTTCGCTCGGAAGTTCGACTATACGGTCTTCAACGGAGGGATCTTCAAGTATCATCCCTTCTTCATCGGCTCGGAAGCGCTGGAGGCGAAACCGCATGAGCGGCTCCGGATCTATTTTGTGAACGCGGGCCCCAACGAGTTTTCCTCGCTCCACCCGATCGGCGAGATTTGGGACAACGTCTACGAGAGCGGGAACCCTGCCAACAAACTCACAGGGGTGCAAACCTATGTCGTGGGACCCGGAAGCGCCGCCACATTCGACTTGGTCTCCGAATCACCCGGGGTCTATCCGATTGTGACGCATTCGCTCACTGGAGCCCTTCGTGGAGCCATTGACGCGCTGACGATTACACCGGTAGCCAAGGATGCTCTTCCACTATGAATCTATTTAAGAATGCACTCTTGACATCCATTTGGAATAGAGTAAAGCCCTTGTGAGAGGCATAAGCAAGAAGCATTCTAATGAATTCAAGGCGGGCTACCGGTGCGAATGTTTCTTCATAATCTAGACCTTCTCTTTGTCTAAACCCTTGAGCCACCAATCTAGCTTTGTTTCTTATAATATT
>DATIQH010000479.1:0-6825 GCA_035471155.1 Nitrospiraceae bacterium
GAATCTCCAGAGCATATCGGACTGGGCATCGAGCGGCATCGGAAAGTAGTTCTCCACGAATGTCTTGAATCGAGGTCCATTCTTGTCTCTGGGCTTCAAGAATCCGCCCAATGCTTCAGTTCCGGTCAGCGTACAGATGAACGAAAGAAACGCACCACCGCCATCGTTTAGTAATGATGGGATTCCGCCCAGATAGATCCGACTGAAATTGGCGTGAACCATCCTGATCAAGTCGTCCGTACTCATTCCCCCCTCCACATATGTCGCTTGCTTCAATGTCCGGATAACGCCGAGTTAACCGACGCGCCACTTTTTGGCGCGTCCAGTTGAGCGTTGGGTTAGAGTGGTTAGTGTATGCAGCCCAGATAGTTTTCTCCAAAGCGGCTTCTTGCATAGGCTCTAAGGTTGTCCGGACACGAGGGGGCAATGTACAAGCCGTATCCCTCAACTTTGAATACAGGATAGGCTATTGAATCGTCACCAACCGCCGCTCTAACAGGCATAGGGCTGCCAAATAGCATGTAGCGAAGAGAAGCCCAGAGCTCGAAGCCGATCTCAATTTGCGTTTCAGGGTCATAACCTGAACCTTCTCCTGCTCTGACCGTTTTGGAGAGAAGTCCCATCCCCTCCAAGAGCATGCCTCCCAGCGAGTGAGCCGCAAGGTCTGCCAGTTGGATTCCCGCTGCAATTCTAGAGTTCTGGTTTGACTGGAGGGAAACCGCCATTGCCCCAGCTAGGGCTTTATCTGCGTTGGAAACTCTGATGTTTTGATCCAGGTAGAGGGTATGTGGCTCACACGGTATTGAGCCGGCCTCAAGCAATTGGTTGATCAGCGCCACCGCATATGCCCCTAGTTCCTTCCGATGCGAGGTTGGGGATACCACCAAACCGATCTTAGTGCGAGAAAGCACAGCGTGAAGTCGACATCTTTGTTCTTCAGCCGCTGTGTTACCGGCCTTTAGCGCAGAGCTCTTTTATTCATATTGGAGCGGATTGAGCCCGAGAGATTCCCACTGCTGATGTACATGCGAAGTAAGGTCGCAAGAAGAATACACAGCGGCGCCGATGATGAAGCCACCCTTATCGCGAATTGACTCATCGAAGTACAAGTACCCCATATTCCAGTTGCAGCCTAATTTTTAAATCTGCTACGCCTACCCGCGCAGCATAGCAAGGGCGCCTTAGCAATCTGTTGCGGGCAAGTCTACTTCAAAGCCGTACACTTATCCATCACTCCGCCTGGTGCTATTCATGGAGAACAGACGATCGGCACCGATTGTGTCGGAGCAACGGACTCCGGGTCGGTGATCACGGCCGTCATAGCCTGCGCTGCGCGTTCGAACGCCGCCTCCTTGGTCGAGCCGATGCCTCGCACACCGATATCGGCCTGATGCGGGACATGTTCCTCATGTGGCTGCATGAGGCTCTCCACTGTTGTGCCGGCATACGACATGACCATTCTGTTCAGTACAGATCACCCAGCGACCGATGTTCCAGAAGCCGTTTGAGAGCCCCGGCAATGACTGGGGCGATCGAAATAATCTGCAAACGAGGCCAATCTTTCGGAGCTCCAGCGACAGTATCCGTAATCACAACCTTCTTCACCGCTTCGTGCATCAGCTTCTGACGAGCTCCAGCAAGAAGCAGCCCATGTGTGGCCGCGATTGTCAGTTCTGGACGAGCGCCTGCCTTAAGAAGCGCCTCAATGGCAGAGGCCAAGGTACCTCCGGTCGAGATCATGTCATCCACAATTAGGCAGGTCTTGCCGACGACATCGCCGACCAGATGCGTAACCTGGGTGCCTGTTCCGCTCTCTCGTCGCTTGTGAAGAATCGCAACTGTCCCGTTTAAGCGGTGCGCATATTCGGTTGCCATACGAAGCGCCCCGGCATCCGGTGCGACCACCACGACCCCTGGGGACAGGCCCTCGCTCAGGTACGTCGATAGCCGCGGGATAGCCGTCAGCGCGTCAACGGGGATTCCAAAGAATCCTTCGATCTGCGGGGCATGGAGATCAACCGTCACCACGTGATGAACCCCTACGGCTTCCAAGGCGGCCGCGACCATCCGCCCCATGATCGGCTCACGCCGTCCATGGCGCTTGTCGGACCGCGCATAGCCCAAATAGGGCACCACCGCTGTAATGCGCGCCGCCGCCGCCCGACGGCAAGCATCCGCCAAGGCCAACAACTCAACGAAATGCTCATTCACAGGCGGTGAGAGCGGCTGCACAAGGAAGACTTCTTTTCGCCGTACCGACTCTCGCAGCTGGATAGACGTCTCTCCGTCCGGGAAACGGTCGATTGCACAGGCACCCGGAACTATTCCCAGATCCGACGCGATCGCAACCGCCAATTCAGGGTTCGCCGTGCCCGCGAAGATGACGAAGTCATGTGCCACGTGTGGCAATTCCTCCCTTTGAAGGTTCTGGCTCAATTACGTCCCTACCGCTACTCCTGATTCAAATCATCGAGGCCGTGTATCAGCCGGGAGACTGCCCTACCCGACTCCACAAGGGACAGATTTAAGAGGTCAGACTCCTTATACGCCGCCTTCCTTTTCGATCTTGCGCTTTTTGGACAGCGCTTCTGCCTGCACCACGTTCTTGCAATGCTCACACACCCACTGGCCATACAACAGTGCTGGCCCTACTATGCCGCAGAGAAGACAATGGCTGGGTTCCTCGAACGGCGGCTTCTCCTCTCGTTTTTCTTCCCTGTTCTGTTCCGCTTTCTCCGACTTCACCATCGTAGCCTCCGTTGCATCTCACGCGATCATCGGTTGATGCCCTCACCTCTTTACTCCTACCCCTTCACGCAAATGAGTGGTTCAAGCCTGACCACCTTCCGCGCCAGGTTCGCGTCATCCGCTGCGTCCACCACATCACTGACATCCTTGTACGCGCCGGGCGCTTCCTCGGCGACTCCTCGCATGGACGGACTGCGAATAAGAATTCCACGCGAGGCTAACTCCTTCACCACATCTCGACCATGCCACTGTCGAAGCGCCTGGTGCCGACTCATACTGCGGCCGGCTCCATGGCAGGCAGACCCAAACGCTAACGACATGCTCTCTTCTGTCCCCACAAGCACATACGAGGCCGTTCCCATCGTTCCACCGATCAGGACCGGCTGCCCCACTGCTCGTAAGGCTGCGGGAATATCGGGATGGCCGGGGCCGAAGGCCCGCGTCGCCCCTTTGCGATGGACAAAGAGACGGGTCGATGTCCCGTCGATCACATGCTCTTCGACCTTGCAGGTGTTATGCGAGACGTCATACAGCAACGAGAGCGTCGCCTGTGGCAACAGGTCGGCAAACACCTGCCTGATGAGATGCGTGATGATCTGACGGTTGGCGAGAGCGCAATTGATCGCCGCGCACATCGCACCGAGATACTCTTGCCCCACCTCCGAATTGATCGGGGCACAGGCCAATTCACGATCCGGCAGTTCGATGTGGTGACGAGCTGCGATCATGACCATGCTCTTGAGGAACTCAGTGCCGATCTGGTGGCCGAGTCCCCGCGAGCCGCAATGGATGCTGACGACAAGGTCTCCTACGCGGAACCCGAAGGTCGACGCCACTTCTGCATCAAAGACTTGCACGACCTGTTGCACTTCGAGGTAGTGGTTCCCTGAGCCGAGCGTCCCCATCTCATCTTGCTGCCGCTTCTTGGCGAAATCCGACACGCACTCCGGTTTCGCGCCGGACATGCGGCCATGCTCTTCGATGAATTCAAGGTCCTCATGCGCCCCATAGCCCTTTCCCACTGCCCAGCTTGCACCTCCGGTAAGCATGGCATCCATCTCGTGCCGATCCAAGTGCACCCTCCCGGTGCTCCCTACACCGGCGGGAATGCGATGAAACAAAGACTCGGCCAGTTGTTCCTTCACCGGCTGAAGATCCTCGACCGTGAGTCCCGTGCGAAGCGCCCGGACGCCACAGGAAATGTCGAAGCCCACACCGCCGGCTGACACGACCCCTCCGAGATCGGGATCGAACGCGGCCACTCCGCCGATGGGAAACCCATAGCCCCAATGGGCGTCGGGCATCGCATAGGAGGCTCGGACGATCCCCGGTAGCGTCGCAACGTTCGTAACTTGTTCATAGACCTTCTCGTCCATGTCACGAATCAGAGCTTCGCTGGCGTAGATCACGCCCGGCACCCGCATCTTGCCGCGAGGAGAAATGTGCCATTCGTCGCGCCCGCGACGTTTCAACAGATTGAGATCCATCTGCCTCATTTTTCAGTGCGATCTAGACATCCACGACACACTGTGCAATCCAATGCCCCTTCTCGTCTTGCTTCACTGACAGTTCAGTATAGGTCGCGCCTTTCACTTCGACAGCCGGTTGATGTCGCGCCACCTCGACCAGCTCTCCCCATGCCGTCGCATGCAGCGAATGACCGTTCACGCGAACGTTGAATCGGCTGAACAGCATCTTCCTCGTAGCCATTTCGTAGACGAGCGCATTCAGCCAATCCACCAATAGCAACTCATCATCAGGCGCCTCACAGACAATCGGCACCGATTGTGTCGGAGCGACAGACTCCGGGTCGGTGATCACGGCCGTCATAGCCTGCGCCGCGCGTTCGAACGCCGCCTCCTTGGTCGAACCGATGCCTCGCACACCGATATCGGCCTGATGCGGGAAATGCTCCCAGCTTCCTTGGACGGTCTCTGAACGAGGGAACTGCATGATTAATGATCCTCGTAACAATTGCAGATCGTCACGGAACATTTCACGATGCTGGGTATGGATACCGTCTCTTCTTCTCTCACAGCCAGTCCCGATGAGCCTTCTCCACCTTTTCTCCCCACATCTCACTGAGTGGAATCTCTGTGAGGAAGTAGGCCCCTGGGTCAAGTTGCGGGAGGGCGCGAGCGGCAGCGACCATGACCTGAGCCGTCAGGACGGTGTCGTCTAAGCGCGCTTCCAGCAGCAGATGGTGGTGGCCAAGTCGCCCAGATGGGCCTCGTCTATCGAGGACCACTCCCCGTCCTTCTTGTTCCAGCTCCGCGAGACTCTCCACGGGAAACACCTGCGTGTCTTCTCGGAGAAAGAGCGGGTCGGCGCGGATGGCTTGCGTGATCGTGTCTGCATCCGCCCCCTTTTCCAATTCAACATAGACATACCGTTGCAATCTCCCATCGGTGGCTCGCACTTCGGCACATAGGGCATCTTTCACCCCGACCACGCTCCTGGCCATCGTGGTGTGGCGGAGACTGATGCCGGTGTGATGCCGCGTCTCCGTCGCTCCTCCCGGGGTCAGCAGCGCAAACCACGAGCGGAACACCGACAGCGCGCCGGGATCCCAGCCTGCCCCCACGATGGCCGATGCCCGATGATGGAAAGCCACCTTGTGGATTGCGTTCTTATAGGCATAAAGCGCCTCTCCATGCTGCGTGGCGCAATCCACGATCGGAATTCCATGCTGAAGAATCTGAAACGCCGTCTCCATGACGGTATTCGTCGGCACGCAGAGGAGCGCTACATCGACGTCCCGTGCCTGACCGATATGGGTAGCCACCGGAATGGATCTGAGTGTCTCAGGAAGCGTCCCTTCCGCACTGGCCGCTCGACGCACGATGGCCGCCAAACTGAGATCATGGCTCAGGGAGATGAGTTCCGCGCAGACCTGTCCTACCCTGCCAAACCCGACGACTGCGAGACGCAACGGTTTCACAGGGGCCTCCTCTCCCTACTACCAAACAAAAATCACCGCCGCCTGCCGTTGAATCGGCAGCATCTGCATCCCCCTGCCTGGGAACAAGAACGGGAGTGCGGCCCATCTCGCGCCGCGCAACCCTACCAGAGACCAAAGCTCACATCCTTGAACGGGATCGTTTCCCATTGCTCGCTTTTCACATCCAGAATGGCAATTTGGAGATCCGATGGAAGAATTCTCATCCCCTTGGGCCGAACCCAGCTGTCAGACTTCAAGGACTTGAAGTATAGGTGGGGCCTGGCTTGGGCATAGTCTCGTTCGTGAAACAACTCGAGTAATTGCAATGCATCGGGAAGTGTCATCGTGTCCCCCTTTCGCGTTCCAGCCAACCTTGCCGACTCCTTTAATGAGCAATCGGAATGCCGGACAACGACAACTCACATTCTCTCCCCCTTTGCGGAGCAATCACGATGAGATCAGATCATTCCGAGGGATTCACACATCAAGGGCGCGAAGCTGTCGCTGCAGAAGCACGCACATCGCGCCGAGCACTGGGTCGTCGTCAAGGGCCGCGCGCGAATCACGCGCGACCACGAGACTTACGACCTCGGCGAGAACGAGTCTACCTACATCCCGATCGGGGCAGTGCACCGGATCGAGAACCCCGGCACCGAGATGCTGCAGATCATCGAGGTGCAGTCAGGCGGCTACCTCGGCGAGGACGACATCGTGCGCATCGAGGACACCTACGGACGCACCGGCCGCACGGACTGAACCAGACCCAAGGCTCCGACCATGAAAGTTCCCCTGCTCAACCTCAAGCCGCAGTACCACGCCCTCAAGGCGGGTATCGACGCGGCGCTGCTGACCGTCGCGGCCTCGCAGCACTTCATCCTCGGCCCCGCGGTCAAGGACCTCGAGGCGAAGGTCGCCGCGTATTGCGGCGCGAAGCACGGCATCGGGCTGTCGTCGGGCACGGACGCGCTGCTGATCGCGCTGATGGCCTACGACCTCGGCGCCGGGGATGAGGTCGTCACGTCGCCGTACACGTTCTTCGCGACGGGCGGCACGATCGCGCGCGTCGGCGCACGCCCGGTCTACCTCGACATCGACCCGGCCACCTTCAACCTGCGCGTGGACCTCGTCGAGCAGTT
>DATIQH010000480.1:0-6661 GCA_035471155.1 Nitrospiraceae bacterium
GCCCGACCTTCGCATCACCAAC
Organism: Nitrospiraceae bacterium; assembly: GCA_035471155.1. GTDB lineage: Bacteria > Nitrospirota > Nitrospiria > Nitrospirales > Nitrospiraceae > Palsa-1315. The sequence continues at coordinate 23 of DATIQH010000480.1, forward strand.
ATGTCTGCGATGAGCTCAGGGAATGTCCTCACTATTTTTCCGGAACTCGAGAACGTGGGCGGAGGTGTGGCGTTCGACTGTCTTCTGCACATGGGCGGATGGGAAGGTAGTTTCGCTGTGAAGAAAGTCTATCCGCGTGGTCCACGGTATCAGAAGCACGTGGCGTCTATCGTATTGGGTCCGGACGCTCCGGTCCGTGCAAAACCTATTAACAATGGCTATATCCGGCTGCGGTATCTCGATCGCTGGGGGCAAAAGTACGATTGTTGGTATCAGGTTGCCCAAGTCGAAACCGGGGAAACTCCGCTCTACAATGTTCAAGTCGATTTGAAGGATCCTCAGTTGAACGAGCCTCATCCATCATTCTGGGAGATGCGGAAGTTGCTTCGCACGGCTCCTCTGTACGAGTGACCGGACAGTGCCTCGATCCGTTCAGGGGTATCGTGATCCGAGGAAGGGGGAAGGGCTCAGATTATTGGTTAAGATAGGCCATTTTCGCCTCGGTTCTCTGTCAATGCTGCGTGGCGGCGGCTGTGGCTGTCGCGGTCATTGGAATAGCGGCGCAAGCCACGGGTACACGTCGAGCGTGAGCCGCAAGCCATACGTTGGCCCATTGTCCTTCCGGTTGATCATATCGTTCCAGCTCTCGAAGGCCACGTTCCTATACCGAATCGCCGCAAGGGAGACAAACCGTTCTTCAAGGGTATGACCCTGGAAGTCGACAAAGAGTCCCGAGTCCAGGCTGATTCCGGTCTCAATCTCAAATTTTGGAAGAGGGCACTCGTCATAGATGCCCCAGCTCAGTGAAGTCTGGATGATGTAATTCTGCGGGGCGACGTGTCGAAAGGCCGCTCCGGAGTATGCCTGTGCTATACGGCCCATGGCTGACCATCGAAACCCACGAACGATATCGGCCGAAAGATGGTTTGCCCCACTCCACCCGAGCAGCGATACGACAGAAGAGCCGATCTCGGCCCCACGGATTCCCGTTCGGGCGAAGACCTCTTGATACAGAGAACCGGTCGAGCCGCCGATTCCCACGAAGACTTTCTTCGGTTGACTGAGAAGCGGAAGCCACCGTGTCATCGAGCCATCGACCATAAAGTCGAATTCGTCGCGCGTCTGGTTGGTCGGAACCTTGGGAATCCCGTAGATCTTGTCATGGATGAATTCATTCTGGAGGTAGCGGGTCGGCTGTTCTCCTGTCGGCCCCGCTCCGATCGTGAGGTTTGTGCTCCAGCCTTCGAATCGCTTCCAATGTTCAGTCCAACTTGCCGTCCCAAAGTTGATGCCCATCGTCTCACGAATAGGGTTGTATTGCTCTCCTTCGCGGTTGAATTCAGTGAAGCGATTTCCTGTATATCCTAATTCAAGTTTTGAATAGGCATCTGGGTATGCGAGCCCGCCCCAATGGACAGTAGGACTCGGGGATTCCGCCAGCGCCAAGTCAACGGTTCCCCAAAGGATCAGGAGAAAGACGGTCCAAGTGAGTCCCTGTCGCGGGGTGCTGGGTCTGGATTTCACACCTTCCTCATATCCGATTTGTGCGTGCATTTTCCTCGATGCCAAAGAATTCTAACAGACGCGGCTCAATGTTCTCTTATCGCCCGACTCGATCCTTGCACCTTTTCCCATTGAGTTCCAGCATTTCAATGCATAAGCTGATAGGTATGGAGACGAAGTAGGGAAGGATTTCCAGGTTCAAGGGGACTCAAAGCAGCCGGACATTGGGATAGATTTTGCGGGCGTATTGTCGCAGGTTCAGATAGAGTCGTATTGAGTCCACGAATAAGAGGTGAGATGACGGATCCTGACCGGCGTGCATGATTCACGAGAGTTTGTGAATATGAGGGCATGGGTTTCCTTTTATGCCTCACAAACAGAAACAGATTGTCATTATCGGAGGCGGGTTCGGAGGCCTGGCGGCTGCGCAATCGTTGCGTGATGTCGACGTGGTGCTCATCGACCGCACCAATCATCACCTCTTTCAACCGTTGCTCTACCAGGTGGCCACCTCGGCGCTGTCTCCTGGCGATATCGCGTGGCCGTTACGCACGATCTTTCGTCGGCGACCGCATGTTCGCGTGGTCATGGATGAAGTCTTGTCCATCGATCGTGCGGCGCGTCTCGTGCGATTGCGGATTGGCGCACCGATCACATTCGACGCCCTCATCGTCGCACCCGGATCGCGGCACTCGTATTTCGGACACGATGCGTGGGAGCAGTCCGCGCCAGGGCTCAAGACCTTAGCCGACGCAGTCCACCTTCGGGAGAAGATGTTGCTGGCATTTGAGGAGGCCGAACGACGACGCATCGCCACCGGCATAGGGGATCGACTCATCTTCGTGATTGTGGGGGGAGGCCCTACCGGTGTGGAGTTGGCCGGCGCGCTGGCGGAGATCGGACGGAAGGCGATGGGGCCTGATTTTCCGAACTTGCGCCTTGATGATCTCGCCATTCTGCTCGTGGAAGGCGGCCCTCGCATTTTGCCCGGGTTCGCTCCTGACCTATCGGCAAAAGCGGCGACTGCGCTTGAACGCAAGGGTGTCACGATCAAACTCAACAGCCTGGTGAGTGAGATTCAGGCCGATGGCCTGGTGATCGGCGGAGAATTCGTTCGTTCGGTGAATATCATCTGGGCGGCGGGCAACAAGGCGTCGCCGTTTCTGAACTCACTCGCAGCGTTCCAGGACGGGTCCGGTCGGATTAAGGTTCAACAGGATTTGACGATTCCGGGGGACCCCTGGATTTTTGTCATCGGCGATGCAGCACATTGTGCAGATCCGGGCGGGAACCCTCTGCCGGCAATCGCTCCCGTCGCCGTCCAGCAGGGCCGCTATGCTGCCACGCTCATTCGCGAGGAAACCGCTCCGGATCAGCGCCGCCCGTTTGTCTACGCGGATCGAGGCATGCTGGCGACCATCGGGCGCGCGCAAGCCGTGGCCCAGTTCGGTTTCTTGCGCCTATCGGGACTGTCCGCCTGGTTGCTGTGGTGCGCGGTGCATATCTTCTTACTGATCGAGTTCCGCAGTCGTGTGCGGGTGATGTCGGAATGGATATGGTACTACCTCACATTCAAGCCTGGCGCGAGAATCGTCTATATGCAGACTCGCCAGGCGAGCGAAGAGGAAGGACGCCATCGCCGCGTTCCCCGGAGTTTGGCTAGGGGGAGTGAATCGGTCCGGAAAGATTGATGTAGATCTACAGCGCATCACCAGCCGCACAGCGTCTTAATGCCATCCCTAGATAGGCCATTGATCTCCCGCGAGAATCCTCTTACCCTATAGCTGGTTTCATGAGTGCGGCGGGCATCGTCTATTGCAGGAGACTGAATTTATATCCGTTACGTTCGGTTGAAGGAGATCCATTGTGGCAATTCACGGTTTACCGAGCAGATGTGTGTCTCATCTTATTCTTGCTGTCGCAGCAACCACTATGGTTGGGATAGGAGTGGGAGTCGGGGGTAGCGATCCAGCCTCTGCCTATGAAGTATGGCTGACCGATCAATCTGATACGGCGAAAGAAAGTGGTGGGTATCTCTATATCTATGACGGTGCGGCGCTCGCAGCAAACCCTGCTTTGGCAAAACCGGCCGTCACAATCGATCTTTCCGGCGAGATCAACACGTTTTGCGAAGCGGCGACCAAGAAGCCAGTCCGGCGCCCGCATATGTTGTTCTTCAACAAGGACCAAGATCATGCGATCCTTTCTTTCCTAAGTGGCCATGTGCTTTTCATGGATGCTAAGACGCGTAAGCCGGAGGCCTGCTTATCGATGGGGAAGAATGTCCATGCAGCCTGGCCGACCCCCGATCAGAAGATGGCAATTGCGGCGAATATCATCGAAAAGAAATTTGTCCGTATTTGGACCGACTATGCCGCCCACACATTCGGCTTCGATCCTGAGAAGGACGTGGTGAATCTTGCCTTGTTGGAGGGAGGAGAACGCCCAGATACCTCGCCGATATGTCCGATTACCGAGTCATACAGCCGCTATGCGTTTGTGACGCTGCGGGGAGGCGGGTTGTTGGTATTCGATGTCACCACGACTCCGATGAGCCTGGTGGCCACGCTCAACAATAATGAGATTCATCCTGCCGGCTGTGGGGGCATTCAGGTCGATGAGACGATGTATGTCAATTCCGGTGGGGGCTGGCCGGTGGCGCCTCTTTCCTATGATGTGTATGCCCTCGATCTGTCCAAGCTTCCAAAATCTGTGTCAGCCAAATTGGTATCTCAACGGGATGATCAATTTGCCGACTCCCACGGGATGGCTGCGGTCGGACGGTATGTCTGGAGTGCTGACCGAGCAGGAAACAATATCGAGATTATCGATACGCTCTCAAACTTGAGTGTGGGCGCGGTCGATCTGGTGACGGATGGGAATAAGGATCCAGCTCCCGATCTCTTGGATAACGCGCCGGACGGACAGTATGTATTCGTCGGGCTGCGCGGCCCTAACCCGCTTACAGGGAATGACAAGATGGCGCACAATGCCAAAGGGACAATTCCCGGCGTCGGCGTCGTTCATGTGGATGGCGGAGGGAAGATCGGTCACTATAAGGGACAGACGATCGTCACGAATATCAAGGAGGGAAATGAAACAGCGGACCCTCACGGGATCGCCGTCCGTAAGTAGCGTCATTCTTGGAAAACATCGCGAGGCCGCGGCATTGTCGCCGCGGCCTCGCATCGTCATAACCCATCATCACGTACCCCTCGAAGACATCGATAGTCCGCTCACCTCGGAGAACACAGCATGTCCTTGACGACCTACAACAATGTGGCGGTTCCTTCGTTCATGTATGGCACGGCATGGAAAAAGGAGGCGACCACGCAACTGGTGCAGCTAGCCGTGGCGGCGGGTTTCACAGCCATAGATACGGCCAACCAGCTGATCCATTATCAGGAAGCTCTGGTGGGGGATGCCCTGCTTGCCCTCGCGCAGCAAGGGGTCACGCGCGATCGCCTCTTTGTTCAAACGAAGTTTACCCCGACGAATGGCCAGGACCATCGCACCCCCTACGATGTCTCGGCCAATCTCACCACCCAAGTGACGCAGTCCTTCGACAGCTCACTGGCTCACCTGCACACCGACTATCTCGACTCCTATGTCTTGCACGGGCCTTATCAACGCCGAGGATTGGGAGATGCGGACAAGGAGGTATGGGCGGCCATCGAGCGAATCTATCGATCAGGAAAAGCAAAAACGATCGGCATTAGCAATGTGACGGCTGAGCAACTCACCCAGCTCTGTGCCCAAGCGGCGGTGAAACCCATGATGGTACAAAACCGCTGTTATGCCGCGTTCGGATGGGACAAGGAAGTGCGGGAGATCTGCCGGGCCCATGGCATCATCTATCAGGGCTTTTCGCTGTTGACTGCCAATCGTGAAGTCTTGTCCGATCCGGCAATTCAGGCCATCGCCCAACGGTTACGAACTGGCCTCGCCCAGATCGTCTTTCGGTTTTCCATGCAGGTCGGGATGCTCCCGTTGACCGGCACCACGAACCAGCAACATATGAAAGAGGACCTCCAGGCAGAACAGCTCACTCTCACAGCTGAGGATATGCAGGTAATTGAAACGATCGGGATGTAGATTATAGTTCCAAACATTCTGGGTGGAGACTAAGCCGGGCTGTGGAAAATGGTGGCAATATGAAAGTGCCACGCAGGATGCTCAAAAAGATCGTTCAGCAAGGCCGCAGCCGGTGAAAGCACCGGAGGCGTAGCCTCTTGGTTACGATGAGGATGCTTTCGAGGTGAGAACGAAGCTGACGGTCTTTTTCAGCATCCTGCTATGAGGGGAGTTCGATGAGCCGCAGAGTATAGAGATATTGATAGAGCCCTTTACGTTCCATCAGTTCCGCATGGGTGCCGGTTTCTACGAGGCGCCCTTTATTGAGAACGAGAATCCGATCGGCTCGTTGAATCGTCGTCAAGCGGTGGGCGATCACAAAGGTCGTTCGGCCTTTCATGAGTCGTTCCAGCGCCTCCTGGATGAGTCGCTCAGATTCACTGTCGAGAGCAGAGGTGGCTTCATCCAACAGCAAGATTTGCGGGTTTTTCACGACGGCTCTGGCGATGGCAATGCGCTGCCGCTGTCCGCCTGACACATTGATCCCCTTTTCCCCCACAATAGTCTGGTACTGGTCAGGGAAACTCATGATGAAGTCGTGGGCATGGGCTGCACGGCTCGCTGCCACCACCTCTTCCTGAGAGGCCTTCTCGTTTCCGTAGCGGATATTGTCGAGAATCGTCCCGCCGAACAAGATCGTCTCTTGCGGAACCAGCGCGATCTGCCGATACCAACTGTCCATGGTGACGCTGCGGAGATCGTGCCCATCGACTGTGATGTGTCCCTCCGTCGGGTCGTAGAAACGATGGAGCAAGTTCATCACGGTCGTTTTTCCGGCCCCTGTGGGGCCGACGATGGCGATCAATTCGCCCGGCTTCGCATCGAACGACACATCCATCAAGACCGGCTGGCGTGGGTCGTAAGCAAAACCGATATGGTCAACTCGGATATGTCCTGAGACGGAGGGTAGTGTCGTGGCCGTGGGGGAGTCGCTCACCTCGGATCTTGTGTCGAGAATTTCGAACACCCGTTGGGTCGCCCCCTGCGCTTCCCTGATCTGCG
>DATIQH010000481.1:0-13312 GCA_035471155.1 Nitrospiraceae bacterium
GATACATGGTCCCGCCTTTGCAAATCTACGCCGTTAGTTGGCAGAAATTTCAATAATAGGGCGAATAGTGTGGCGTTCCTCCTCAAGAGAGGGGAATGCGTGTGGCCTTTCGCGTCAGAGCAGGCTTGACCCCTTCCAGAACAAAGGGCTAGCCTCTCATTCTGGTTTGTTTGGTTTATCTGGTTGATTTGGTTCATTTGGTTAATCTGATTCAACCAAACAAACAAGACAAACCAAACAAACCAAATAAACGAGATCGGAAAAGGAGTGCAGTATGACCGAGGAGTGGGGCGCGATTCTCATTGTCGATGACGATGCGGAAATGCGGGAGCTTGTCCACGATGTGCTCAAGGATCGCGGGCATCAGGTCTCGACGGCAGGGAACGGGCAAGAGGCCTTGAAGTTGTTGGCCGAGCAGGACTATGCCGTTGTGTTGACGGACTTGCGGATGAAAGGGATGCAGGGGACGGAGTTGTTGGCGGAGATCAGGCGTCTCTATCCGGACATCGGAGTCATTCTCATGACAGGCTTTGGGTCGGTGGACACTGCCGTCGAGGCTATGAAGCGGGGTGCCAGCGACTACTTGACCAAGCCGGTGAAAAACGATGAGTTGGTTCGTGTCATCGAGCGGGTGATCCGCGAAGCATCGTTACGGCGTGAGGTGAACAGGCTCCGGCGCGAGGTCCATAAGGAATACAGTTTTCATCAGATCATCGGCAAGAGCAAACCGATGCAGGAGATATTCGATCTGATCCGGCGTGTGGCCGACAGTCCGACGAATCTGTTGATCACCGGTGAAAGCGGGACCGGCAAGGAGTTGGTGGCCAAGGCAATTCACTACAACAGCGATCGACGGGATGCGCCGTTTATCCCCGTCAACTGCGCCGCCATTCCGGAACAACTGCTCGAAAGCGAGCTGTTCGGCCATATGCGGGGCGCCTTCACGGATGCGAAGGTAGACAAGCGGGGTCTCTTCGAAGAAGCGCAGAAGGGCACGCTGTTTCTCGACGAGATCAGCGAATTGCCGTTGATGCTGCAAGCCAAGATCTTGCGCGCGATTCAGGAGAAAGAGATTCGTCGAGTAGGGGCCAATAAGCCGATCGCCGTCGATGTGCGCATCATTGCGGCGACGAATCTCAACCTGACGGACGAGGTCAAGGCGAAGCGGTTTCGGGAAGATTTGTACTACCGGCTCAATGTGATCGAACTGCGCCTGCCCCCCTTGCGTGAGCGCCGCGAAGATATTCTGCTGCTCGTGGATTCGTTTATGAAGAGGTGTGCCGCGTCTCGCGGGAAACAGCTACAGGGGGTGAGTGAATCCGCGCTGGCGATGTTGGTGGATTATGCCTGGCCCGGCAACGTGCGTGAATTGGAGAATGTGATCGAGCGGGCCGTCACGCTCAGCCGAAGCGAAAAGATCGTTCCGGACGATCTCCCGTTGACGATTCAGGGGGCCCGTGGCGATCGGCGCGTGCTCGACGATGCCGCTGAACGGACTCTGCCGTTGGACGAAGTGGAGAAAGAATACATTCGCAAGATTCTCGAGAAGACAGGCGGGAACAAGTACCAGGCTGCCCACGCCCTTGGGATCGACCGGAAAACGCTGTATCGTAAGCTTGCAGAAATCGAAGGCAAGGCACAGACCGGAGAGTGACCAAATCGAGTTGATCGCCCAGCCAGGTTTGTCGACGCCCAATTCTCGCTCAGGCCGGACTCAGGAACATTGTGAAGATATTTTTTGAAAATATATTCGAAGCATCGAAGGACGCGATCGGCTATGCCGCCATCGATGGGACCATCCTCCTCATCAACCGGGCGTTTTCTGAACTGACCGGTTATTCAAGAGAAGAGCTGCTCAGGATGAACGTGCGGGATCTGATTCCCGAACAGCATAAGAAACAGCGGGATCACGTGGTGGCTCACGTCCTCCGGACCGGTGAGCCAGGCGAATATGACATCGACTATCTCCGGAAGAACGGCTCTCTGGTTCCCGTGTCCATCACCGTGTTCGCGGTGAAGAGCGAAGATGGGACGCCGACCGGTCTTGCGGCAATCGTTCGCGATCTTACTGAGCGCAGACATGCGGAGGAGCAATTTCGTCTCGTGGTCGAATCGTCTCCGAACGGCTTGTTGATGGTGGATGAGCAGGGGGCCATCTGTATGGTGAACCGGCAGATTGATCAGCTGTTCGGCTATGAACGGGATGAATTGATCGGGCAGCCTGTTGAAATGCTCGTGCCACAACGTATGCGGTCGCATCATGCCGGCGATCGGGCAGAATTTATTGCCCACTCCGAGTCGCGTGCCATGGGAAAAGGACGGGATCTGTATGGCGTGCGCAAAGACGGCCAAGAGTTTCCGTTGGAGATCGGCCTCAATCCAATTCAGACACCGGATGGCATGCGAATCTTGGCGTCTGTGGTGGATATCACCGAGCGAGAGCATATTCAGAAACAGTTGCGGCAGGCCGAACGTCTGGCCGAGCTAGGCACCTTGGCTTCCGGCATGGCGCACGAGATCGGTACGCCGATGAACGTGATCCTCGGTCGCGCCGAATATCTGATCCAACGCACCGCCGATGAAGGGATGAAGAAGGGTCTCGCGACGATTGTGACGCAGGTCGAGCGGATCACCAAGGTGATGAACCAACTCCTTGCCTTTGCCAGGCGGAGGACCCCGGAGCGGCGGGCTGTCGATGTGCGTGAAATCGTGGACGACAGTCTGGAGATGTTCCAGGAGAGGATCGCGCACAGTCGCATCACGGTGGAAAAGACAATCGAAGCTGATATGCCTCCTGTCCATGCCGACCGGGACCAGCTCATCCAGGTGCTGATCAATCTGGTGGTGAATAGCCTCCATGCCATGCCGGAGGGGGGGCGGCTGAGGTTAAGCCTCGATCGAGAGAACGACCACGCCCGCCTTGAGGTGTCCGATACCGGCCACGGGATGCCGGAAGAAATCCGCTCAAAGATATTCGATCCATTTTTCACGACGAAAGATTTCGGGAAGGGGACCGGGCTCGGTCTCACGGTCGTGAAGGGGATCGTCGAGGAGCATGGCGGGACCATAGCTGTGGAAAGTGTCGTCGGCCAGGGCACGACGTTTTGGGTCCGGCTTCCCCTTGACCGAGCCGAGAGTGTGGCTACTTCCTCACCGACACCAACTCCCTCTCCCTGAGATGTTCGATCGCCGGACCGGGTTTCTTCTGTCGCAATCTGCGACAGAAGCGGGGGTGGCGTCTGTTGCAATTCTCATCAGGTCTTGGCGCACTTCCTGCCTCAGCTCTCTTCATTTCAAGGAAATCTCAAGCAAGTTGGCTCAGTTCCGGAGTCCAACACTTCCCGCCGGGAGATGGTCCGGCTTGCACAGGTTGTGCATTGTCTCCAATAACGAGCAACGACGGCCGGTCGTAGAGGAGGTAATTCATGTCGCCGGGGATGGCACAGGAAAAGAAGTCTGCTGTGGTTCTCATTGCCGAAGATGATCGGGAGATGCGAAGTCTCCTCTGCGACGAGCTGTGTGATCTGGGGGTGTCTATCCGAGAAGCGGCTGATGGGGACGAGGCCCTGCGAGTGGTGCTCGATGTTCGCCCTTCACTGATCCTCACAGACCTTCGGATGCCGGCGGGGGGCTTAGACTATATTTCCAGGCTCCGAACGTTTGCCCCCGGGGTGCCGATTATTCTCCTCACGTCCTTCGGGGATTCCAAGACGAAAGCCGATGCGTTAGCCATCGGTGTCGAAGCGTACTTCGATAAGCCGGTTCGCCTGAGTGAGCTCAGAGGAGCCGTCCAGCGTCTCCTAGGCCCGGCATTGGCATTGGATGGAGAGGTCGATTGAGAACCGATTGTAGGTGAGTCACCCTTCAACCTGTGAGAGGGATGGGATGGCCGGATCTCAAAAAGAGTCTTCTACAGTTCGCCCGTTTACAGATCCCATCCTTGCAGCTCGCCTGGAAGCCATCAGGCAGCTAGCTGGTGAGTCTTCCGATCGAGTGGCGGTCTTGGATCGCGATTTCAACGTGATCTATGCGAATGAATCGGCATGGTCTGAAGAGGCTGTTCAATTGTCCGGCCATCAGGCGAAATGTTATGAGGCCTTCGCGCACCGGAACGATCCCTGTGGCACCTGCCCGGCGACGAAGCTGTATGAATCGTCCGACGTCCGGTCCGTAGCCTGTTCCATCGGGGGGGATGGTACGGCTTGCGGGATGCGTCAGGTATTTCCGCTTGCCTCGAGCAGCGGAGAGGTCGAGTCTGTGCTGGTGTTGTTTAAGACGCCGTCGAAGCCTGCGAAGCCATCGAGCGAGGAGCGCATGAAGGACGAATCGACGCTCGGCAGGCTGATCGGCACGAGTGAGCCGATGCGAGAAGTCCTCGACATGATCCGGCTCGTGGCGGACAGTTCCGCGACCGTGTTGATTCAGGGAGAGAGCGGCACCGGCAAGGAACTGGTGGCGAAAACGATTCACCTGACCAGTTATCGGCGAAAGAAACCGTTCGTCGTAGTTGATTGCGGCTCGCTGCCGGAAACGCTGTTGGAGAGCGAGTTGTTCGGCCATGTGAAGGGAGCCTTCACCGGGGCGCATGCTTCTAAACGCGGGCTCTTCGAAGAAGCGGATGGAGGGACAATCTTCCTGGACGAGATCGCCGATACGACCGCGACGTTTCAGGCCAAGTTGCTGCGAGTCCTTCAAGAGGGCGAGGTGAAGCCGGTCGGCGGGATTCAGCCGATCAAGATCGATGCGCGGGTCATCTCGGCGACGAACAAAGATCTGTCTGAGCTGGTCAAGGCCAAGATATTTCGCCAGGATCTCTACTATCGATTGGCGGTCTTACCGCTCTACTTGCCGCCGCTCCGCGAACGGCGGGAGGATATTCCGCTGTTGGTGGAACATTTCATGGCCGGTTTGTGCAAGCGGCATCGTCAGCCGATTCGAACCATCTCGGCGGAGGTCATGCGGGCGCTGACCGAAACCTCCTGGCCCGGCAACGTGCGGGAGTTGCAGCACTACATCGAGCGGGCGGTCGTGACGACGACAGGACCTGCGTTGAGGTGTGCAGATCTGGTCACAGCGGGGTCGAAATCGGCGGAGCACGGCCTTCGCTCCGTGTCGCGTGGTGCGGTGATGCAAGCTGAACGAATGCGGATCGTGCAAGCGCTTCAACAGGCCGGCAGCAATCGAGTCAAGGCCGCCAAGCTTCTCAAGATCAGCCGGGCCAGCCTCTACAACAAGCTGCGAACCTACCAGATTCATTAACTTGAAACTGCCAAGTTCGCAGCATGATGGTAGATAGCGACGACACGTAAATTTTTTGGCTGTTATTTGATAATCCAAGGACAAGCGGTTGTTGCCGACTAAGAATCATTACGGTGCTCGATATAGCGTGGTAGCACTGTGATGAGCATCCTCTTCACAGCCTTGCTGACATGCTATACAGCGGGTGTCGGCCTGCCTGTTTGTCTACCAGGACGTCCCAGGCTTCAGAACTTGGTGGCCCACAGCCTCTCCTGCGTGGCCGGCCTCTTCGGCATTGCGCTCGGCCTAGCGGGTCTTGTTGCATCTGAACCCCTGACTCTGTCTGCCGGTTCCAGCATCCCTTACTTAAGCTTTGCGATCCGCCTCGACCCCCTGGCGGCGTTTTTCGTGCTGACCATCTCGCTGGTTGGCTTGGCCGCTTCGATCTATGCGTTCGGCTACGTGACCGAGTTCTACGGCCGGCATTCCATTGGCGCGCTTGGCTCCCTTTTTAGCGGCTTCCTGCTCTCTATGACGCTCGTCGTGATGGCAGACAACGGATTCTGCTTCCTCATTGCCTGGGAACTGATGTCGCTGATCTCCTACTTCTTGGTCGTCACGGAACATGAGAAGGCGAACGTCCGCTACGCCGGATTCTTTTACCTAGTCATGACGCACATAGGCACCGCTTTTGTGGTTCTGACCTATCTGATCTTGTTCCAATCGGCAGGGTCGTTTTCCTTTGAAGCCTTTCGTCATCCGGAGCAACCCTTGCCGGAAGGGATGCGGGCCTTGGTGTTTCTCGCCGCGTTGATCGGCTTCGGGACGAAAGCCGGGATTGTGCCGTTGCATGTCTGGTTGCCCTACGCACATCCGGCGGCGCCGTCGCATATTTCAGCCTTGATGTCCGGCGTCATGATCAAGACCGCGATCTATGCGCTGATCCGGGTGTATTTCGATTTCCTTGGGGGGCAGTTTCCCTGGTGGTGGGGGTTTGTCGTGCTCGTCATTGGAGCGGTCTCCGCGTTATTGGGCGTGATGTATGCGTTGATGGAACATGAACTCAAGAGTCTCCTCGCGTTCCATAGTGTGGAAAATATCGGCATCATCTTGTTGGGTATCGGGGCCGGCATGATCTTCCAGTCTTACGGCCTGAAAGAACTCGCCGCCCTCGGACTGCTGGCAGGGCTCTACCATACGATCAATCACGCGGTGTTCAAGGCACTGCTGTTCTTCGGCGCCGGCTCGCTGCTGTACGCGACTCACACACGCAGTATGGAAGAGTATGGTGGTCTTCTCCGGCGTATGCCTTGGACCGGGGTTTTCTTTTTGATCGGGGCCGTCTCGATTTCCGGTCTGCCTCCCACGAATGGATTTGTCAGCGAGTGGCTTGTCTTCCAAAGCCTCTTTCTCAGTTTTCAGATTCCGGCTGTGTTTTTGAAACTGATGCTTCCGATCGCCGCAGCGGTGTTGGCTTTGACCGGGGTCTTAGCCCTGGCCTGTTTTGCGAAGGCTTTCGGTATTTCATTTCTTGCTCTCGCCAGAAGTTCCCATGCGCGCCATGCCGAAGAGGTCCCGATCGCGATGCGAATTGGGATGGGATTCCTGGCCGTATCGTGCGTCGGACTTGGAGTGGCTCCCATGATTGTGGTGCCGCTCATTGATCGAATTACCGGGCCGTTGACGGGTGTGTCGATCAGCAGCAAGGTATTGGCGCTCGATGGATGGGCCTTGGCGCCCGCGAACATGGAGTTCTCCAGTGTCTCGCCGCCCATGTTGGCGGTCATGCTGATTGGGGGCGGTCTCCTCGGCCTGTTCCTGGCGTTCCTCTTCGGCGGCCGCCTGCTGACACGTTCCCACAAAACCTGGGGTTGCGGGATCACGCTGTCCCCGCGGATGGAGTACACGGCCACGGGGTTTGTCCAACCGATCAAGCGAGTCTTCAGCACCATTTACCAGCCGACGGTCAAACTCGAGACCGAGTTTCTGGAAGAGTCCCGTTACTTTGCCAAGCAACGGCGATTCGAATTTCACATCGAACCGGTCTTTGAGAAGTATCTGTACAATCCGATAGTCGATGTATTTGTGGGAATCGCCGACCGATTGCGCATTCTTCAGGCCGGCAGTCTACACCTGTACCTGGCATATATTTTTGTGACGCTTGTGATCTTGTTACTGTTCGCCAGCTAGGAGAAGCAAGAAGGATGCAGCCACTCATTCAGGCGGTTTCGCTCGTGGCAGCACAGGTCATCGTCCTGCTCGCGGTCTCGCCATTCCTTGTGGGGCTCATCCGCAAGGTGAAGGCGCGGTTCCAGTGCCGACGAGGCGCCAACGTCTTCCAGCCCTATGCTGATCTGGCGAAGCTCTTCCGGAAGCAGCCGGTGATCTCAACCAGTACTTCCTGGATTTTCACCGCCACACCCTACATTCTGTTCACTTCCACGCTGGCAGCCGGATTGTTGGTCCCCACGTTCACCTCACAGACTCCCCTGAATTTTGCGGGGAACATCATTGCGCTTGTGTATCTTTTGGCGCTCGGAACGTTTTTTCTGATCCTCGCGGGACTCGATACCGGCTCTGCGTTCGGCGGGATGGGCAGCAGCCGGGAAGCGATCGTGGCGTCGCTGACAGAGCCGGCCATGATCCTCTCCATTTTTGCCATCGCATTGACCGCGGGCTCCACCAATCTGAGCACCATCGTCCATAAGACCGCGCTGTTGGAAGGTATCGTGACGGACCCGTCGCCGTATCTGATGGCGCTGGCGGCCCTCTTTATCGTGGCGCTCGCCGAAACCGGGCGGGTCCCGATCGATAATCCGGCGACGCATCTCGAACTGACCATGATTCATGAGGCGATGGTTCTGGAATATTCGGGCCGCTATCTCGCCTTGATCGAATGGTCGGCCGGCCTGAAGTTGGCCGTGTTTCTCTCTCTGATCGCCAACGTCTTCGCGCCCTGGGGAATTGGGACCACGCCGACCCCAGCGGCGATGGGGATTGGGTTGATGGTGTATCTGATGAAGATCTCAGGGCTTGCGGTGCTGATCGGGACCCTGGAGTGCATGTTCGCAAAACTGCGGTTGTTCCGCGTGACGGATCTCCTGGGCGTCGCCTTTATCCTGGCGCTGCTCGGGCTGTTGTTCTTTTACATTCTTCGGAGCTGATCGGATGCAGATGTTTTCTCACATTGGATCGCAACTCGTCGACTTGTGTTCGGCATTGCTGTTGTTAACCTGTTTCGCCATCGTGGCGCAGCGGCGGCTCTCCGCCTGCGTCGACTTGTTTGCCCTGCAGTCAGCCTTTCTCGTCCTGACGACAGCGCTGGTGGCCTTTCTGACCGGGAACCATCATATCTACATCGCGGCCGCGCTGACCGGCCTGATCAAAGTGGTGATCATCCCGAGGGTGCTCAAGAAAGTCATCGAGCGTCTCAACGTCAAACGAGAATTGGTGATGAACGTCAACGTGCCGGTCGGCCTGCTGATCTGCGGCGCCATGGTCATGCTGGCATTCTTCATCGCGCAGCCCATCATACCGCTGGGTTTTCTGCTCACCCGCGATTCTTTGGCCATCGCCCTCGCGATCGTGCTCATCGGATTTTTTACGATGATTGCGCGGCAAAAGGCCGTATCGCAGCTGGTGGGCTTTTTGGTCATGGAGAACGGCGTGTTTTTGGGGGCCACGGCCGCCACCTACGGGATGCCCTTGATCGTTGAATTGGGTGTGTTCTTCGACGTGCTCATCGCGGTGTTGATCGCGGGGATCTATACAAATCGCTTACAAGACGCGTTCGACAGTGTGGACACCAGCCACCTCACCGTGTTGAAAGAATAAGTGAAAGGTCCATGGCAATGATCGAAGTGGTTGTCCTGTTGATTGCACCGTTCCTCGCGGGGGTGCTGAGCTTGGTCATTCACCGGTCCGCGTTGCTCCACGCGATCAACCTCACGAGCATGGGCGTACTCGTAGCGGCAGAAATCATGATCACCGGGACTGTGCTGAGAGACGGTCCGTTCACGGCCCTGGCACAGTTTGTCTATCTCGACGCCTTGTCGGTATTCATTCTCTTCATCATCGGGGCGGTCGGACTGGCCTGTTCGTTTTATATGCGCTCCTATATGGATGAACAGGTGGCGCGAGGCGTCATTGCGCCCGGACGGCTCAACCTGTTCTTTTTCCTCTTTCACATGTTCTTGCTGGCGATGGTGATTGCGACCGTCGCCAATAGTGTCGGAGTGCAGTGGGTGGCCATCGAGGCGACGACGCTCACCACGACCTTTCTGATTGCCTTTTGGCGCCGACGGGAATCCCTGGAGGCCGGCTGGAAATACCTCATCTTGTGTTCGGTGGGAATCTCCCTCGCACTGTTCGGCGTCGTGCTCACCTATTATTCGTCACTGCACGTCCTGGGTGATATCAGTGAGGCGTTGAACGTGACGCAATTGATGTCCGTGGCTGACCGATTAAATCCGCATGTTCTGAAGTTGGCCTTTATCTTCATCTTTGTGGGCTATGGCACCAAAGTGGGGCTTGTGCCCATGCATAGCTGGCTGCCGGATGCCTACACCGAAGCGCCGGCGCCTGTCGCGGCCATGCTGGCGGGCGTCCTTGAAACTGTGGCGGTCTACGCGATCCTTCGCATGCGGATGATTGTCGACCACGCAGTCTCGCCGGACTTCACCGGCGGTCTCCTGGCATTGCTGGGGTTCGCCTCATTTGTGACGGCGGCGTTTTTCATTCTCATCCAGCACAACTATAAACGGATGTTTGCCTACTCCAGCATCGAGCATATGGGGATTGCCATGATCGGATTCGGAGTCGGGGGACCGCTTGGAACATTCGGCGGGCTATTTCATCTGCTAAACCATGCGTTCGCCAAATCTATGGCGTTCTTTGCTGCAGGCAACATTCATCGTCGCTTTCACACAGTGGAAATCGGTCAGGTGCAGGGGCTGATTATGGCCCAGCCTTGGACCGCTCTGGCGTTGATGGTTTCGGGGCTGGCCTTATCAGTGCTTCCTCCCTTTGCGTCATTTGTCAGCGAAGTACAAGTCGGCTCGGCCCTCGCTGCGCAAGGAGTTCCGGGACAGTGGTTGACCAACAGTGGTGGTGTGGTGACGTTTGCCTTGTCGGATCGATTCAGCCGCCTGGGCCTCACCGGACTGTTTCTTCTCTGCTCGATTCTTGCGTTCAGCGGCTTACTCTATCGCATTACCGGAATGGTCTGGGGTACCCCGCCGGAGGGAATTGTGCGGGGAGAAACCTGGACGTTAGGCCATCTACCGATCATTGTTCTCGCCGTGGCGCTGGTGGGATTCGGCTTCTTCCTCCCTCAGCCCATACGGCAACTTCTGGAACAGGCGACGCAGATCCTCTTGCTTCACTAGAAAGGACGATTGCTATGGCAGAAACGGGGTCCTGTGACGAAGAACTCAAGGCTGCTTTTCCGTCCATCGTGCAGGATGGCGCGGTGCAGGGAAAGTTCTCTCATTTTCTGGTTCCCAAAGACCTGGTCCCGGCGATCACTCATTATCTCCATACCCAACCGAGCTTGCACGGCAGATTGACACTGTTATGGGCGATCGATGATCGCCCTGTTCGTGACGCCTATGGATTGCATTATCTGTTTACGCTGGAGACTTCGCACCGTTGGGTGATGTTGTCCACTGAACTGGCGGGGGACGATCGACTCTTTTCCTCCATCACACCGCACATTCATGCCGCAAAGTGGTACGAGCGTGAGATTCGCGACATGTTCGGGTTGATCCCACAGGGGCATCCGGATTTGCGACGTCTGATTCGGCATGAGCATTGGCCAAAAGGGACACACCCGCTCAAGAAGGACTTTCCGTGGGACAGCGTGTTGGGTCGACGGCAAGGCGAGCATCACTTCCGCCGCGTTGAAGGAGAAGGGGTGTTTGAAGTACCGGTTGGGCCAATCCATGCCGGGATCATCGAGTCAGGCCATTTTCGATTTTCTGTGGCAGGCGAGCCCATTATGCAACTCGAGTTGCACCATTTCTGGAAACATCGAGGGGTCGAAAAACTATTCGAACAACAAGAATTGACCGCGGCGGTTCCGTTAGCCGAACGGGTGTCCGGCGACACGACGGTCGGCCACAGTCTCTCATATTGCCAGGCGGTCGAATCGCTGCTGCACCTGGAATTGCCACGCCGTGCACGGTATCTACGGACCCTGTTTCTCGAGCTGGAGCGGCTTCACAACCATCTCGGTGACGTGGGTGCGATCTGTAATGATACAGCGTACGCTCTGCCCCATGCCCATTGTGGCCGGATGAAAGAGCAGATCATGCAGCTCAACGACCGGCTGACAGGTTCGCGACTTCTCCGTGGGGTGAACCGGGTTGGGGGGGTCGCCGTAGATCTCACGGCGGTGCAACTGGCCGAGATTGCCGACGAACTGGATCGCATCGAAAAGGACTTCTCGGAATTGGAGTCCATCATTGTCTCCAACGCGTCCTTGACAGACCGTCTGGAGACTACCGGTGTCCTGACAGAACGTACGGCGTGGGATCACGGGGTGGTGGGAGTCGTCGGGCGGGCGTCGGGTCTTGATCAAGACCTCCGTCGCGATCGACCGTTTGCAGCCTATGACGAGCTTCAAGTCAGGGTCGTGACCTATCGCTACGGTGATGTGCGGGCTCGGATGCGGGTCCGTATGGATGAGATTCATGAGTCCATACGACTGGTCAGAGAACTCCGCCAGAAGATTCCGCAAGGGCCGATTGCTGTCGAACCAAGCGGTAGAACTCAGGCCGGTGAATGGGCTTTGTCGGCAGTCGAAGGCTGGCGCGGCGAAATTGTGTACATGGTGATGGCAGGGGAGAACGGAAAGATTCATCGGTGTAAAGTCCGTGACCCATCGTTTATGAACTGGCCCGCGATCCAGTGGGCGGTACCGGGAAACATCATTCCAGATTTCCCGCTCATCAATAAGAGTTTTAACCTCTCGTATGCGGGGAATGATCTCTGACCGTGAAGGGTAAGGGGGTGAGGTGTAGGGGGCATTACAGCAACGCGGCGCAACTTCTGTCCTAAACTCCCTGGCGCTCAACGATTCACGTCTTGCCAGAAAGGAACGCATGTTTCGTATCCTGAAGAAGAGCCTCAAAACAGGCGCGGTGACAGGTCGGTATCCTGAAGCCGCGCCGATTGCAGAAGCCTCGACATCGGAGGCGAAGGACAAAGCCAGGCCGTTCCGTTCCTCTCTAACATTTCGCGCCGTGGACACCGGCTCGTGCAATGCCTGTGAAATGGAAATGAATGCGCTGGCAAACCCGGTTTATGACATCGAGCGGTTCGGCATACACATCGCAGCGTCTCCGCGCCATGCGGACGCGTTGGTGGTGACGGGGCCAGTTACCGTCAACATGGAAGGGGCGTTGAAAGACGTGTACAAACATACACCGGACCCGAAGATT
This sequence comes from Nitrospiraceae bacterium, assembly GCA_035471155.1. Classification (GTDB taxonomy): domain Bacteria; phylum Nitrospirota; class Nitrospiria; order Nitrospirales; family Nitrospiraceae; genus Palsa-1315. The sequence continues at coordinate 12,681 of DATIQH010000481.1, forward strand.
GTCATCGCTCTTGGCGACTGTGCGATGAACTGCGGCATCTTCAAAGGTAGTTATGCCGTGACTGGTCCAGTGGAGCGTCACATTCCTGTCGATGTCCGGATTCCTGGATGCCCCCCGCGTCCATCGGAGATCCTCCAGGTCCTTTCAGAGCTCCGAGATGAGCGGCGTCGTTCAGGTGGCTGAACGACGCACATCCAAAATCATCCGCGCGAGTCTGTATAACAACCTCAGTGATGATCAGATTAGATAGCCTTCCGCGAGTGTCCCTCTTTTCCACACTTCTCCCTTTCCAACTGTCTAAGAAATTGGACGCGCTAAGGCATTGAAAATTCTCGCATCGGATTTTAACGCCGACTTCTGTTGTCTAACAGAGTAGAAAGAAGCATCACGAGTCGTTTTGATCGTCTCTCCGTATTCATCGCATAACCCACGCCCGCATCGAGATAATTTCACAATTCGCCAATCGATCCGGTGTCCGGCACAGCTGTTGCGCTAGCGGAATAGCGCTGGTGGAGGTCTGGGTGATTAGGACCGGCCTCCGAATGACCCTCTTCTCCGCAAGGAGGAAGCCTTCACCAGCTCTTAGCCCCGCTCAGAAATGAGGCCGAGTACGCATCGGAGGCCGGTTCTCT
>DATIQH010000482.1:0-8632 GCA_035471155.1 Nitrospiraceae bacterium
AGACAGCTTGTTCTCCGAGTGGGCTACGTTGAGGATGCTTTCGAGGGGAGAACGAAGCATGGGACAAGGCGCGTCTCGGCGTGCCAGGGTCGGGCGGGTGAGAAGAGCGGCTTTTTCAGCAGCCTGATTGAGTCCCGTTATTCGTCGGGATTGATGATCTTAGGCGGGCGTTGGGGGAATGAACGAGGTTCCGTCGGGTGGCGGTCAGAGGTCCAGGAGTTGAGAATCATCGTGACCAGGCTGATCACGACTGCGCCACCGACGGCAGGCCAGAACCCTGTGACCGAGAATCCTTCGACCAAGTAGGCGGTAAGTTCCAGAAGGAGCGCATTGACGACGACGAGAAAGAGCCCCAGTGTGAGGACGATCAAGGGAAGGGTCAGCATAAGAAGAATGGGCCGGACCAAGAGGTTCAGAATTGTGAGCACCAGGACCGCGGCAAGTCCGGCGGGGAAGGAGGCGACTTCAAGGCCCGGCACGACCATAACTGCCAGAAATACCGCGATGCCTGTGATCAGGACTCGAATGACCGCCGCGCGAACTCCGCCGCCGACTAAGGAGTTATTGATCTCATGTGGACCGTGAGGCGGCGGCATTGTTCACCCTATTGAGCCGGAGCCGGTTGCGGGAGGATCGGTACGCGCTTGATCGAAGAAAAGTAAACTTCTGTGGCGATCAGCGTGTTGTCGCCTTTTTTTTCGCTTTTCGTGGCCATGATGACGACACGATCGCCCACCGCAGGTCTAGTCGCTCCTTTCGGATTGCTCTCATCCTTATAGCGGGTATTTTTGTCTACCCGCAGGTTCACCGACTGGCCTTTGGTCGTTTTGATTTCGATCTGGGCTGCGTCGATGGCCATGATTGCACCGAGCACATGTTGATCCGCGCCATAGGCGAAGCTTGCCGTGGAAATGAAGAGACACAAGAACGCGATAATCAGGCGTAACCCCATAAGTGAGTCCTCTTTCCCTCAGTCGTCGATACGTTAGTGATGATGGTCGGGTTTGGTCCGTGCCGCTGCTCCTTCGCCTCCCCCTTCTTCCAGATCTTTCTTCGTCGTGGGATTGAACGTCTTCATCTGGTCGAGTTCCTCCGGAGTCAGTTTTGGGAGATGGCGAATGAAGTGGACCAGCTTCCAACTGTCCTTGTCCTCCGCTGGGTCACCTTCTCCCCAGGCCGGCATCGCGGTGAAGCGGATACCGTTGTGGATGACCCAGAAAATCTCTCCATCCGACATCGACTGGGTGTGGGACAATCGTAAGTCGGGAGCCTTCGGGTACACGTTCTTACCGATAGGGGTCTGCCCGCTGCCGTCGTTGGCATGGCAGGTGGCGCAGTGATCGGCAAAATGGGCCAACGACTCTTTCATGACGTCGGGGTTCAACGGGATCGGATTCGGCGCGTTTCGCTGTTCGAGCGGAATCGCCAGATGGCGGATTTGCCGCGCGACAAAGACCTCTAGGGCGTGCGGTTCGGGTTTGGCGCTAAAGCCGGTTGAGAACAATTGATACCCCAGCCATCCGACGACACCGATAGTCCCAAGGACTAATACGATGAAGCAGACGGTTAATTTCGTTCGCATGGCGACTAGCCCGCATTATTCACGAAGACTTCTACTAACCGCCGATACGAAAATCAGAATTTATTGCGGTGTTCTATCTTCGCGCCAGGATCATACAAGGGGCGATCGGCCTCGCAAGCGCGATGGCGAGGCTCCTGACGGCGGGCGGGCTCGCTGTTCAGTTGTCAACATACTGTTTCAAGTATGCTTCCCTCCCACGAGGCTCCGCGCGCCCGTCTCGCGAAGCGTCTCAGCGGTTTCGTCACGAACTCTCGTGGATAATGCGGGCTCCCATGACTATACAAAGTCTTCTGTCTGAATGCCACCGGGTTATTCCGAGGTTAAGACAGCGCGCGGTCCTGCGAGGCGAAACATCACCAGCGCGATGACGGGGAGGTGCATCAGCAGCCCGCTCATTCCCATGAACGATTCACCGATCCAGAACGTCACGCTGAGGTTAAAGACCAGGACGCCATAGTAGAGGCCGACGCCCAGCAGGAGGCGTGGTGTGATCGACGGAGGAAGCGAGAGGGCGGGGAGCCGGCGTTCGAGCGGAAAATAGATCGCGAGGGAGATGAGCCCGACGACAGCCCACCCGACATAATTCGCGAAAGGCACTCCGAAGTGAAAGCCCGGATCGGGGTAGTAATAAATCTTTCCCAAGAACCAGCGATCGCCGCGGAGGGCCACAGGGTCGATGACCATGTCGATAAAGGCGAATAAGAAGGCGGTCAGCAAGAATACCGCCCAACTCGTTCGCGCGGTTACATCAAGCCGGAGCGGTTTGAGGATTGGGCGAGTGGACGCAGGGGCCGGCCCGATTGGAAGAAGGAGGCCGAGCGCAACGCAGTAGGCGGCGTAGAGCAGAAAACTGAACGAAATCGAGTCCATGAACGGCACGTCGGAGAAGTAGAGTTCCTGGCCCACCGTTGAGCCGTTATAGTGGTACCACCCGAAGGGAATGCCGGTGCGGGTAGAGGAAAACTCGCAGAGAAAGGCTGTGGCCCAGCTAATCAGCCAGAAGCGCCAGGTTCGCGGCCAACCGATCAGCATGATCGCGGCAAACAAGAAGGCAGCCAGAAAGGCAAACACGTAGGGGCGGAAGAGGATGGTCTTGAAGAAGAGGGCGATGATCTCCATCAGTACTGAGGGCTGAGTGCCGAGCCCGAAGTTATAGGAATCACGGGTAAACTCTCACACGTATTTATGGTCTCTAAACCATCGTACCGCTTTTTCCAGCGCCACCTCCGGCGGCGTCTGCGGGATACCGAGTTCCCTGATCGCTTTGCTGCAGTCGTAGTGCATCTTGTACTTGGCCATCTTCACCCCTTCCAGCGGAATTCGAGGCGGCTGGCCGGTGATGTCGGCGATCCACCGATTGACATAGGCCAGAGGGAGAATCGCGAGTCGTGGAAGTTTGATTGTGGGCGCCTTCACGCCGGTCAGGCGACTCAGGATCTCCAACACCTCACGCAACATCAAGTTCGCAGTGCCTAGAATGTAGCGTTCGCCGATCCGCCCCTTCTCCATTGCGAGCAGATGACCGGCTGCCACGTCATCGACATCCACGATGTTCATCCCGGTTTCGATATAGGCCGGCATGCGGCCTTTCATGAAATCGACGATCACCTGCCCCGTCGGGGTCGGTTTCACGTCGCCAGTGCCGACCGGAGCGCTCGGATTCACAATGACGACCGGCAACCCTGCCTTCGCAAGTTTGAGGACTTCTTGCTCAGCCAGGTACTTCGATCGTTTGTAGTGGCCGGCCATTTGTTCGAGCGAGACGGGCGTCTCTTCCGTGCCGAGGCCTCCGCTAGGCGGAATGCCGATCGCACCGATGGTGCTGCAGTAGACGATCCGTTCGACGCCCACGTCGCGAGCCGCTTCCAGTAGGTTTTTCGTGCCCGTGACGTTGATGTCGTAAAAGATCGAGGGGTCTTTCGCCCAAAGCGCATAGTGCGCTGCTATGTGGTAGAGCTGCCCGCAGCCTGTGAGCGATCGGCGCAATGAGACAGGATCGCGCAGATCGCCTTCGACTCGCTCGACAGCCAGGTTCTGAATATTTTGAAGGTCGGCGCCGGCACGGGCCAGGACGCGGACGTCGCTGCCGCGAGCGACCAGCGCGCGCACGACTGCGCCGCCGACAAATCCGGTTGCGCCGGTGACGAGAGCCTTCATCTTGCAGACGTGAAAAGTGAAAAGTGAAAAGTGAAAAGTGAATAGTGAGAAATCATAACCTGAACGGGAGGGGGTTGCCACTCACGTTGTACGCCGCAGGTTCAGTTTTTTCGCGACGTGATATACCGCGCCAGCTCACGGAGCGGGTCGGCGGCCTGGCCGAACTGGGAGAGGCGCGCGATCGCACGAGCCACGCAGTCGTCAGCGAGCTTTCTGGCTCCCTCGGCTCCGTAAAACGTCGGGTAGGTTTTCTTCCCTCGTTCCGCGTCGGTATTGGGGTTCTTGCCCAGTTCCTCGCGCGTTCCCGTCACATTGAGTACATCGTCCGCGATTTGAAAGGCCAGTCCGACATCCTCGGCATAGCTTGTGAGGTCGTCCAGCTGGCGATCGCTTGCACCGGCGGCCAAGGCGCCCATCCGCACCGCTGCGCGAATCAACATGCCGGTCTTATGTTTGTGGATGTTCTGGAGCGTCGGGAGGTCGATGTCTTTGTTTTCAGCCTGGATATCGAACACCTGACCGCCCACCATTCCCATGTTTCCTGAGCCGTAGGCCAGTTCTTGCATCAGCCGCACTTGGCGGGCCGGGTCGCAGCCCTTCATGAGATCCGGATGGCTGCAGAGATCGAACGCCATCGTCAGCAACGCGTCGCCTGCCAGGATCGCCATGGCGTCGCCGTAGACCTTGTGGTTCGTCGGCTTTCCGCGCCGGAAGTCGTCGTTATCCATTGCGGGCAGGTCATCGTGAATCAAAGAGTAGGTGTGGATCAGTTCCAACGAGCAGGCAATCGGCATCAACCCAGGCGCAGCTTGTCCCACCGCTTCCGCTGCGGCAATGGCCAGGATCGGGCGGACTCGTTTCCCTCCCGCCATGAGACTGTATCTCATGCTTTCGTGGAGAGTGGTAGGCGGCGTGGCAGAACTAGGCATGACGGAATCGAGGAACCGATCCACGTCGACCCGCTTCTGTTCGAGGTAGTCCTTGATGTTCATGGGGCGAAAACGGGGTTTGTCATAAACAAGCCCAGGAATCGGCGCGGAGCGTAACAAAAGGTCTGGAGGCTGTCAAACCAGGAGAGGGATGGAGCCTGATGATCTTCTGTGTTCGCGCAACGCGCGGCCTCGGAAGGCCCTCGTTGGACGCGCGCAGTAGAAGATCAATCAGCCCCCATCCCGAGAGAGAAACAAGCAAGCTTGGTGGGAACATGTATATCGTTCGATGCGGGCAGTAAAGGGCAACCTTGGCCACCCCTATCCAACCGCCTTACGCTCACGTCTCCCCTTGCCTCTCGCCTTGCGCCTTCGCTATACTCCGTCGCATGAGTATTAGAAAAGCCGCCGGGACCTGGGAGCCGATGCTGTTGGGGATTGAACCCCGGATCTGTAAGGTCTGCAAGGAAGGGCTCTACCGCAACAAGACGATGTTCAGCGGCGGCTGGTCTCGTTGCGCGTTGTGCGAGGACTTTGTCCACTACAGCTGCCTGGCTAACGGCAAAGTCTCGTTCCTGAAAGCCCGACCCCGTGTGTGCAAGGTTTGTCGTATTGCTGAAAAGAGCACTCCTTCATCTTCGCCGAAGGCAACAATTCCGGTGGCCGTCGGGTCGTGAACCCTCACTCACAATCAAGCCCAATGGAAGTCCGTCCGGGCTGGCGGCATGCCTTTTTCCCCGACTCAGTCCGGTTTGTCTTCGCGCCGCTGGTTCTCCTCTTCAGTGGATTTTTCACGGCGAACGTGATTGTCAGCGGCTCCTACACCTGGCTGCGGACGAGTCAGACGCTGGCTCTGACGCTCACGGTGCTGATCCTTTCCCGTGAATTTGTCTACAAGGAGCAACTGTCGCGTGGGCTGGCACCGGATCGTGCAAGGTTGGCCGTGCTCTATTCCTGCGCGCTCCCCTATGTCATCGGTCTGTTAGTCATGGTGGCTCTGTGGGCGCTCTAGCAGGATGCTGAAAAAGTCCGCCAGCGGCGTTCTCCCCTCGAAAGCATCCTCAACGTAGCCCAGAGGCTACGCCTCCGGTGCTTTCATCGGCTGCGGCCTTGCTGGACAGACTTTTTGAGCATCCTGCGGAGTATTTTTCTTTTGTGGTACACGTAAGGTCCATTGAAGTTCTGGCTTGAAGAATTCGTTTCCGTTTCCTACTATCGGTGTGAGGACGGTCGATGGCAGAGATTATCCGCAGCGGAGCCTTTCTCCAACAATGTTGGTCGGTGCATCCGCTCTGTCTGACGGTCAAGCGCGTCGAGCCGGAGCGTATCGTGGTGGTCACGTGCAGTTCCTGCCGTATGGTGCATCGGGTGACTGCCCATTCGGTTGCCAGATATGTTTCGACAGGGGATTCCTCTCCGCCTGAACCGGATGCTGCGCAGCCGGATGGACTTGTGACGCTCAAGCTCTGTTTGAGCGCCCATGCGCCGGCCTTGTCGCTTCGGGAGATGGATGTATTTCAAGATACGGTGTGGGTCCGCTGTGCAAAATGCCGAGCGCAGTACGATCTGACAGTCTCCCAGTTCGAAACGCATCAGAAGTAGCCTGGCTCGTTTGGCCGATTATCCCGCCAGTAGATAACGATGCCGTCTCAATTTACGGATGAAGAAGCGGCCTTGATGGCCGACCAGCGCTTCTTTCTCGCCAAGGCGCAGATTATGGCGAAGGTGCGTCGCCTGCTGGCGGCCACGCATGCGGCGTTGAAAGAGGACGTTGCAGCGGCTGCTCTCGTGACCCCGCCGGACTTCAATCCCGCCAACCATCACTTTGTGAAGGGAGAGTCTCTAGAGCTCTTCCCCTATCAATATCTGGACTTTCCGAAACACTTCCAGGACTCGAACGCCTTTACCTTTCGGACGCTCTTTTGGTGGGGGCACCATGTGGTGTGCGCGTTGATATTGGAGGGCGAAGGGATCAAGCAGCACAAGGCGCGGATCGTGAACCGGTTTCATCAGCTTGCCGGGCAGGAGCTGGAACTCTCGTTGGCGCCGACCTTGTGGGAATGGAAACGCGGGGAAGGATATACGCTGCCGATCACCCATGACCGCAAGGCGCAGATTGCCGCAGTGCTGGCTGAACGGTCTTTTGTGAAAATTGTCCGGTTCGTGCCGTTTACCGACCCGCGAATTCAGTCGGGCCAGATGCCGGAATTCAGCCGCGAGATCTTTCGGGCCATCCTCCCGATCGTCACTCGTTAGCAGGCTGCGGAAAAACTCGGTTTACACACAATAGACTGTTGGAATCTTGCAAATTGGCGCCGATGGCAACAAAGCCACAGGATGCTCAAAAAGGCTGTCCAGCAAGGCCGCAGCGAGTGAAGACTCGGAGGCGTACCCTCTGGGGTACGTTGAGGGTCTGAACGATGCGAGAACGCCGCTGGCGGACTTTTTCAGCATCCTGTTAGGAAGATCGCCGCGCACTGACTACGGACGCCAGAATGCCTCCCAATCCTCTTGCCGAATTTGCAGCGCTCGAAGCACATCGACCGGAAGACCAGTGGATATCTGAGCTTGGGCCTCGTAGCCCACTATCTGTTTGTGCAGAATGAACGCCATGGCTTTTAAGTGCTGAAGGCTCAGCCGAATCGTGGCCACCCGTTCAATCGGCGGTGGAATACCTGGGGCGACCGGATTGGCGCCGGAGACTTGAAAATTCAACGTGCATCCAAGCGGCCCGAGGTTGAGCTGAAATTGGTCGGCATAGACATCGGGAACTTCAGCCATAGGTCCTCCGTATATTAAGTGATTGAGCGGGCGATATTAGCCTCTGGTCTAGGATTTGGTCAATGGAGGCGTCCTGTACTGGTACCTGGGGCTTGTATTTGTCTCCGCTCATCAACTTGGGTACACTGAGCCTGTTTCAACGGTGGGGCGGCCAATTGCAAGGAGGATGATATTGTGAAACATGTAAGGAGACGGTTGGGCGTCGGTATGGTGCTCGCGGCAAGTCTGCTGATGGGTGCGGGTTGCGGGGGCACAGGGAAAACGTTTTATCTCAATCTTCAACAGACACATGCGCCGGCGCAATTTGTGGAAGCGGAACCAGTCAGAATCGTCATCGAATCCTTCGAGGATCGGCGGCTGGAGAGGAGCCGGCTCGGTCAGCGGACCCATTTGTGGGGCGGGGTGACCTACTTCAATGTGGCGGGCGAGCGGCTTGGAGACGTGGTTGCTCAGGTCCTCGCAGATCGTCTGAAAGCGCGCGGATGGAAGGATCGGCCCTGGACGGTGCGGGTGGCTTCCAGCGGAGCCGTGACGAATCTGAACGATGCCGACATCGTCATCAGCGGGCAGGTGCTCGATTTTTCAGCCAACGCCAAGAGCCGAATCTTCTCGACGGTCATGACGACGAGCAGCAAGTTGGTGATCGCCGCGAGAAACCTCGGCGACCAGAGCTCGACGACCAGAAGTGTCGAGGGAGCGCAACGCGATACCGTAGTCTGGTTTAACGAAGATGACGTGCAACGGTTGGTGGCAGAGACCCTGAAGGATGATATCGAACGGTACATTGCCGATACGATGATCGAGCAGAAGGCGTTGCGACCGGTACGTTGATGCGCTGGGGGAAGAGATGACCCACCGTGCGTGAACGTCGTTGGGAAACGACGACCCCGCTCAGCTTTGGCCAGGTGCTCGCCGTGGGCGAACGGCTGGCTGCGTTGGGATTGAAGCCAGCGGCGCCTGCCAAGGACGTCATCTGCTACGTCGAAGAATGGACGGTCGAGTCTCCTGAGGATTTCGAGCAACTGGACGAGTGGTCCACAGAAGATGTGACCTTGATCCATGTCCGAGAGAATTGGCGCGGCGATTTTTTTCTCCTGGCCGGGGCCTACCATACTGCGTACCAGCGTTATCAGGATGTGGGCACGTACTGCTCGATCAGCCATCCCTGGCGCATTCGAGATCC
>DATIQH010000483.1:0-6796 GCA_035471155.1 Nitrospiraceae bacterium
GTAAAGTTGAAAAGGACATTCCTGAAGATGACCCGCGCAACGCCGCAACGATCGCCGACAATGTCGGTGACAACGTCGGCGACTGCGCCGGCATGGCCGCCGATATCTTCGAAAGCTACGAAGTGACCATGGTCGCGGCCATGATCCTTGGCTGGGCATCCTTCGGACATAAAGGCGTCATGTTCCCGATCCTGGTTCGCGCCATTGGCGTGATCGGATCGATCATCTCCACCTACACCGTCCGCGCCGGCGACAAGGGAACCGTCTCCGAAGCCATGAAGAGGGTGCGGGGACTATCAAGCTCGGACTTATGAACGGCGGTTCAGAGCACCTGAATACTCGTTCTCAATGGGCACGAGTCAGATTCCAAATCATGATCACGAACATGCATTGTGGGAACAGAATCGTTAAATTCTTGTGCAAGAGAAGCGGAGCTTCTGGGGCTAGCATGGGTGCAGATCGAGTCAGCAGGGGATGTCTAATCCCGTGACTTAGGGCTGTGGGTAGAACCGAACTCTATTCCACCGTGGGAATGGCGGAAGAGGAGCAGGTGAGCGGCGTATCGCGGGCCGGCTCCTTTCTCCCCGTTTTTCTCCCCAAGCTATTGAACCTTGAGGAGAAACGAACTGGCAGCTGTCATCTTTTTTCTTTCTGTAAAGCGACTGTTCTAAGGGCATCCAATACGTTGGGATCACGAGAAAATGTCCGCATAAACTCGAAAAGAGCTCCATTTAAGGCACCTTCGAAGGCTCCCTCAAGAGCAATCTGTCGACTCTCACGAAATGTACCGTTGAGTGGCTTGGACGCTAACTGGTTTTGATCGATCCCGTTCAAGATCGCAATATCGGCATCCAAGGTCCCTTTCATTTCAATATCGAAGAAGTGGACTGCAAAGTCACTCCAATACCTCTTGAGCCCGACCTTGATCAGTGCATCAGCCTTACGATCTTCTGTCTGAACAATCTTATGCGAATTGTTTTCAAACTCAGCCTTCAGAGCGTCGTAAAGAATGGTTGTCGGTACCTTGTCCGACAGCACTTTTGCCGTCACTGAGCCGAAGTTATTTTTCTTATCACCCACTCTGTCCTGCTCGCTTGGGCTCCGCTGATCCTCGACTTGAATTGAGATTGCTAGAGGGGTTATTGTACTTAATGGACTTCTCTTGCCAGACTCTGGCGTGAACCCAGGATTCACGTGAGCGTCCGTTAGCGCGCATCCAGCCAGAGCGATCGAGAAGAGAAGTGCTAGGACCGCAAGCTTATGCGAGTGTGTATTCATGAGATCCTCCTCTGTATTTACGGAAAGGCAATTTCGTTCGCGATTCTTCCCGCTAAGGTCTCGGTTGCCCGCCTAAGGCTCGCACGAAGCAATTCTCGGTCACTTCGAAAATCGCCCAATGGACGACAGGCGCCTTCCATAAACAACTCATCGCGTTCCCAAATCGTCTTATCGTTCTCGAACGAGACAATCTGCGCATGTATGTCAAACCCCACTTGTACGTTTTCCTCTCCCGCGCACAGCCGTAATCCCCATTCTTCGATCGTTTCTTTGAACACGGCGTCGAATCCCTGCTCTTTCAGGCTACGGGTATTTTCTGTCCGAACGACCTCGGCAATTGGGAATACCTTTCCTGCTAGGAACTTTTCGCGAAACGCTGCAGCGCTGTCTTTCACCGGATCGAAGTCGCCAAGGACGCGACCAATCTCTCCCTCATAACCAGAGTCTTTTGAAGACTTATATCCTGCTTCCACAGCGGCGCCAACCAAGCCAAAGAGAACAGCCCCAGTATTTGTCATCTGCTCTCGGGCAATACGAACCGAGAAGGGGTGTTTGGATTCGACGAGGATACCCACTTTTGTGATCTTGGAAAGATCAGCGGATGTAAGAGTGGTTTTTGTCCCGGTCGTTGAGGCGCACGCTACGAGGGTCGCCGCAATTGTGACACAAGCGACACGCTTCAGGTATCGGGCGGAAAGCGGAGCACGCCTATACATAACAAGCCTCATGGTTGCCAGGTTGTATTCACCAAATTCGCGCTATGGAGAGCGCGATCCCGCCATATGGAGTCAGTACGTCCCCGCTCTGGTCGGGCCACGGAAACGGGGACATTCTGAATTATTTCCGGCTGCGCCCGAAGCGCGGGTCAAAACAGCCAGAATGTCCATATTTCTCCCTACTCACTCTGTCTCTATCTCCACTGATCGCCTTTCTGCCCGCTGACGTGACATTCCGATGCAAATACACAGAGAAACGCGATGGTTACGGAACTCGCACACGATCAAAGCGCACAAACGTATTCGGGGTCTCAGTGACCCTCAAGAAATCGAATTGACCAGGAGCCGGCTCGACAATCGCCTGGACAACACCTACTGCCGGAAGTGTTAGAGACTCATTCACACCAAACGCTCCATTGGTATCGACCGTGGTCGTAAACGTCAGAGTCTCCGTTGCCGCATCGTACACATATGTCCCTCGCTCCATCCCAGCTGGCTCGGTGAGAATTGGGTCGCTAGCGACAGTGAAGGTCCCGTCGGAAAACATTGTCAACACGGCCGAAAAATTAGCAATCGGCGCTTCCAATTTCCATGCTCCGACAATAAGCACGTTCGCATCAATGACTCGCGTGAAGACGATCTGGTCGCTCACGTTCGGCCCGAAATGAAACACGGCACTATTCCCTGAGGGATCGATGACAAAGGTATACGGGGGAGTTTGGCTTGCGCTCAGATGCGAGAGGCCACCCGTTCCATCGGTGTCCACGGCAACGGTGTATGTGAGCTCATTCGTCGTCGCATTCCACCGATAGGTCCCCCGTTCCATCCCATCGACACGACCAGCCACAGGGGGGGTATCATCGTGGGCCAAGATGAATGCGCCATCAGACATGAACGTGATCACTTGCAATTCGCTCGGGGTGATGGCGGTCGCCCAACTTCCCCAGATCGCAAATTGTTTCTGCAAGTGTGCGATGGCATCGGCCTCCGAGGCTATCGGAATCCCTGCGGTTTGCATTTCGTTGTCAAACTCCGGATAGAAAAAATTCGTCGGGTCTGGAAAGATAGGCAGCGTTGCGGGAACCGTAAGGGTCTCAGGGCCAAAAACCGAATCGAGGGCCAACAGCAGTTGGGCCACATTGACCGGCCCTGCGTCCACCACACTCGGGACAGCAGTCCTTCCGAGAAGGGTAAAGGGGGTAATTTGTGGTTGGCCTGTAGTCGCTCCTATCTGCCGTCCCCCGATGCTAAATGTCACTAGATCTCCTGCTCGATACAAAAATTCTCCGTTTGGGCCGGTCAGACCGGAGAGTCCTGAAGGGGCGCTGCTATACGCCAGCCCTTGCACAGGGCTGTCGATAAAGACGCCGGTCGACGGAGGCGGGATCCCCCCGCCATCCCCGCCACCACCGCAGGCGGTAAGCATGAGAGAAATGACCAACACGACCGATAATGAATGTAACCATTTCATGGGGAACCTCCTGCGGGTTTCGTTGCTGGCTGCGATGAAGTATCAGTTTGAAAAAGTTCGTGCGAATCCACAGATGCTCAAGTGATTGTGCAAGAGGTAGGCCGGGTCATTGCTGGGGAAAAGAGCTTCCCCTCTAAAGCGGTAGGACTATTTCATTGGCAAGATTGGTTTCTACTGAATCTATTTGAATGCTGGTGTGTATCAAGTCTGATCCAAAGGAACCAAGCCGATAAGAAAGACAGGAGATTGTTGTAAGTGCCATGCTGCAGAATTTTACCAGCCCATGTGCCTTGTCCCTGAACGGGCGTTCATGATCTAGGAATGATCGCTCATAAGATCCTCGTGCAAAAAGAGTGTACTTCTGCAGAAAAACTTGGTGAGGCTAGGGTTTGTCCGAGGGGTTGTGCTTTGGAGATTGTGGTGTGGTCATCTCGCTTTCAAGCTTTCGGAGCCAGCGGTAGGTGCGCCCGAGAACCTTCGCGGCTCGGCTCTTGTTGCCACCATACTCGGCGACGGCTCGGCGCGTGATGTTCCATTCGAGGTAGTTCAAGAGCCCGGTGAGCGATCCTCGCGTCTCGAGTGTTTTAAGCAGTGCGCCCCAGTCAACACGGTCCACCAACTCGGCAAGATCGAGCGAGGGCGCCGATTCCGTGGTCGAACGTAGATTGTTCGGGAGCAGGTCGGGAGTAATCCACTTCTTGCCTTCCGGCGCCAATGTCACGGCGCGCTCCATGACATTTTCCAATTCGCGGATGTTTCCAGGCCATTTATAAGACAGACAGAGCTGCAATGCGTCCGGGGTCAAACCAGCGATCGATTTCCCGATCTTCTCGGCGAATCGCCGGGCGAAATGCTGGACGAGTTCAACAATATCCTCCGGACGTTCCCGCAAGGCTGGGACATAGAGCTGAATGACATTCAAACGATAGAACAGGTCTTTCCGAAACTGGTTCTGCTCCATCATCGCCAGGAGGTCCCGATTGGTGGCGGCGATCAGCCGGATGTTCGCTTTGAGATCGGTCGTTCCTCCGACCCGCTGAAACTCTCGCTCTTGAAGAACTCGTAGCAATTTCACTTGTACCGAGGGGGAAATGTCTCCGATTTCGTCGAGAAACAGTGTGCCCCCTTCGGCGAGCTCGAATTTCCCTTTCTTCTGTGCGACCGCGCCCGTGAATGATCCTTTCTCGTGACCGAACAACTCACTCTCCAAGAGCGTTTCTGGCAGTGCGCCACAATTTACGGCGACAAAGCGACGGTCCTTGCGTCGGCTGAGTTGATGGATCAAACGGGCGGCGAGTTCCTTTCCCGTTCCTGTTTCTCCGGTCACCAGCACGGTCGTGTCCGAGGGGGCAATGGTTCTGATCAGAGAAAGAAGATCGAGAAGTAGAGCGCTCTTGCCGATAATGCCGCCGGTTTCTTGCTGCGCGGACAGTTCCTGCTTCAGTTGGATATTCTCCTGCACCAATTCCACATTGCGGAGGAACATGGTGAGCATGTGCCGGTGCGTCGCCTGCAGATTTTTCAAATGGGTAAAGAGCTGGAATGCAAAGGCGCGCCGGTCCGTCACGAGTTGCGATCGGCCGGCAGCAGCGGCGTTGTTCGCGTGAGGAGGGTGATTCGTCCAACACAGGCGATAATGTGTATAGGGCGCATTGTATACCGAATCGGCCTTGATCGTGGTGCTGAGCGATCCAGCTGAGAGGGTCCCACCGTGTTCGATGCGAAGAGCGGTGCAGTGCTCATTCTGTTTGGGGACGTGTATCTTGGATATTGGGGCCGGCTCTTCAGCCGTCCAGACGGAGAGATGGTCCTGCCCATCAAGTGTGGCGACAAGTTGTTCGTCGGAACCATGCGGAGCGGGAATACGATCGGCTTTGGTGGGGATCAGCGTATGAACGAGACGAATCGTTCGTCCCGTGATCGCGACTTCGCCCGTCGATCGGCGGGCGACCGTGAATCGATCGTTCTTCATGGTCATGACGTAGGCGTCGCCAAACTCTTTGAGCAGGGTTTCTAAACGGAGCTGTGAGTAGACCTCCTCGCAGGCTACGGTTTCGACGGAGGGGTCTAGTTTCGCAATGCCTTCGAGATTGCCTTGCACCAGACGCATATTTCCAAGCGCAGGATCGACCGGCGGCAAGTTTCGGGACAGAATGTGCAAGGTCTGTGACTCGTCCGGACAGACGAATGACTGAAGTTGGAGATAATTCGTATAGGCCGAGGCCCAGTCGCCGACGGAACGAAAAACCGATTCTACGTCGTTGAGGAGGATCGCAATCGTTTCAATGAGGGTCGGGGTCTGTGTCTTGACAGTCTCGTAGTAGGCCAAAGCCGCCAGATAGGTGAAGTCCTTCTCGCCGGATGCCAGCTCACAGGTCTTGATCAATTCTCGAAAGACCGAAACGGGGACCCAATTGCTTGCATCGGTCAAGAACGCACGGGCATCCTGAATTTCCTGGAATGATTCGGCTACCCCCATAACCCGTTTGAGGTCGACTTTCGATGCTTGCTCAGGGTAGCGAGCTTCCAGATAGCGGATGAGTATTCCGCTTTGCAGGCAGGTGATCCAAGGTTGGATGTTCATGGCGCCTCTCAAGTCGGTGCATGCGCCCGAATCGTGCGCAGAGTCTTAACACAGCGGGAACGGAATAAACAGATGGGAAGGGTCAGGCCTGTGGTGGAGGCACCGGCAACCCTTCCAACTCCATAATCCGTAGCGCGTTGGTGGTGGGGCAGGGACCTGGTCTGAGTTTGTAGTCGAATTGCAGCGCACCGGCTGCCACGGTTTCTTGAAAATGGGCATTCCGCAATCGTGGGACTGTCTTGTCAAGATCGGTCAATTCCAGATCATGGGTGGTCACTAAACCAAACCCGTTGCCTTGCGCGAGAGCGGTAATGAAGGCAAGTCGGCCATAGCCTGGTGGTGGCATGCGGAGAAGCACCAGTTGCTGATAACAGCATCAGGAAAGTTATCGAGCGAGGAGACGCAGGCGTTAGGAGCCTGGCTGAGTGTGAGGGTTGCAGACAGGAGCGAGAAAAAGGCCAAGGCACTGGCTGAAATGGAGAGGGCACTCAGGGATATCCGCTAGCACGGTTTACACCACCATTGGAATGCTACAGGGCATCCAGGCCGGCAATCGGCTCGGGGCGGTGCAGGTGGTAGCCCTGCACATAATCGATGCCGATCTCGCGCAAGGCATTGAGCGCAGCGTCGTCTTCCACGCCCTCGGCGATGGTTTTGATCCGCATGACGTGGCCGATATTGTTGATCGAGGCCACCATGGCGCGATCCGTTTCGCTGCTCATGATCTGGCGCACGAAGGAAGCATCT
>DATIQH010000484.1:0-2919 GCA_035471155.1 Nitrospiraceae bacterium
GGGACGATTCTCTTCCGGTTGCCGAAGAAAGACTGGATGGGACAGCTCAGTATTGCCGGGATTCTTGGAGGGGCGATCGGGAATTTGATCGATCGATTACGGTATGGCGAGGTGATCGATTTTCTCGATGTCTATGTGGACTCCTACCATTGGCCGGCCTTCAACGTCGCTGATTCGGCGATCAGCGTAGGGGTCGTCTTCTTGATTATTCATTTCGCCTTTGAAAAGAAAGACGTGCACCTCGCCTCGCATGAATCCCCCCCAGCTTCCTAAGTGACCATCTGTAGACTGCAGAGAGCTAAATTAGGCCGAATAGTATTCCGATGGTCTCTACGTCTTGGATAACATGAGGACTGCAGACGGGATGCTCAAAAAGGCTGTCCAGCAAGGCCACAGGCGAATCGAAACCGGAGGCGTACCCTCAGGGGTACGTTGAGGATTTCGATGAGCTGAGAACGACGCTGGCGGACTTTTTCAGCATCCCGCTATGTCGAGAGGGTGATGATAAACCCGCCCTGCTCTCGGAATTGTTTCTGCTGCTCAGGGGAAAACATCACGAGCGGTTCGGTGTGGCAGAACTGACATTCTTTCACTGTCACCGGCACGTCGCCTTCCCCAATGCTGGCCAGATGCTTCTTGGCGAGTGTCAGTGCCGTCGCTTCGTCGGTCGTCATCACGTCGAAGTGCAGCAGCCGCTTGGTGCCCTTCACCCAGGTATCGAAGACATGTACCGTATCGGATTGAGAATGAGCCATCGTGAGATATCCTCCTTTGCCGCGCGTCTAAAATGTCGCTGTATAATCGGGATAAATATGTTTCTGGCCATAGGGCTTAGTATGGAACGGATAATTCCCAAAAACTCCTATAGATTAACTGAAATCCCAACCGGCTGTCCAACTACTCATTGGGACAACATCGGCAGGATGCTCAAAAAGGCTGTCCAGCAAGGCCGCAGCGGTTTTTCACCCTATATCTAAAGGGTGGCCTGAGGGTGGCCTGGTCGATCCTCGATTGCGCGCGTCCAACGAGGGCCTTCTGAGGCCGCGCGTTGCGCGAGCACAGAAGATCATCAGGCTCCATCCCCTCCTTTGTGCCGTTCTTCCCTATTCCCCTTCAAGGGTGGCCTGGTCGATCCTCTAGTGCGCGCGTCGAACGAGCACATTCTGATCGTGCGCGTTCCGCGAGCAGGAGGACGACCAGGCCACCCTCCCATCCCCACTTGCAGTTCCGCCATCCACCCCGTACACTGATGCCGTCGCGATCCAGCCTGGCCTGAACAGTCCTGCCCGATCGTCAATCAACTGATCAATAATTTCGTCATGCGTTCGGTAGAGCTATGCCACCGACAATTCTCTTAAGCTGCGAGTCCATCAGCAAAAGCTACGGCGTGAAACCGCTGTTTGCCGACTTGTCGATCGGGTTGGCCGAGGGCGATCATGTCGGATTGGTCGGACCTAACGGCTCCGGCAAATCGACCTTGCTGAAGATTATGGCAGGGCTCGAAGAACCGGACGAGGGCACCAGATCGATGCGCCGGCAACTCCGCATCGGCTACGTGCCGCAAGACCCGTCATTTGACGGAGCGCAGACGATCGAAGAAGTCCTCGCGCAGGTCCTGATCGATCAAGGCCTGGACCCCCACGACCATCGCGATCGCATCTCCGCGGCATTCAGCCTGGGAGAGTTTCCTTCAACCGACCAGTCCACGGCTACGCTCTCCGGAGGATGGAAGAAACGCCTGGCCATTGTCCGATCGCTGATGCTGGAACCGGACGTCTTGTTGATGGACGAGCCGACCAACCATTTGGATGTCGAAGGCATCCTGTGGCTGGAACGATTGTTACGGGCCGAAGCCCGCGCCTTTCTCGTGGTGAGCCACGACCGGCGTTTTCTCGAAGCGGTGACGTCGCGGATGATCGAGATCAATCGCAGTTATCCCACCGGGGTATTTGAAGCCAAAGGCAACTACAGCGATTTTCTGGAACAGCGGGATGCCGCGCTCCACGCGCAAGCCAACTATGAAGCCTCATTGGCCAACCGCGTCCGCCGGGAAGTGGAGTGGCTCAGGCGCGGCCCCAAAGCCCGCACGACGAAAGCCAAATCGCGGATCGACTCGGCCGGCCGCCTGATCGAGGAACTGAACAGCGCCGACGCCCGGAAAGACCAAGGCACGGCAGGCATCAATTTCACCGCATCGGGGCGCAGGTCGAAACAATTGGTCGAGGCCACGCAACTCTGCAAATCCCTCGGTGGGCGGCCGATCGTGAAGAATCTCGATCTTCTGCTCGGACCGGGACAGCGACTCGGATTACTGGGCCCGAATGGAAGCGGCAAGAGCACATTACTCAAACTGATAGCCGGGACGCTCAAGCCGGACTCAGGCACGATCGTCCGCGCAGACAAGCTGCGAGTGGTGACATTCGAACAGCACCGCGAATCGCTGAATCAATCCTCCTCGCTCCGGCGCGCCCTCGCTCCGCACGGCGACGCGGTCGTCTATCAAGACCGCTCAGTGCATCTCGTCTCTTGGGCGAAACGGTTTCTCTTCAGGCCGGAGCAGTTGGATCTGCCTGTTTCCCGCCTCTCTGGAGGCGAACAGGCGCGTCTCCTCATCGCGCGCTTGATGTTGCAACCGGCCGATCTCTTGATTCTGGATGAACCGACGAATGATTTGGACATTCCGACACTCGATGTGCTGGAAGACAGTCTGCTGGAGTTTCCCGGCGCGTTGATGTTGGTGACACACGACCGGTGGCTCTTAGACCGCGTCTCCACCATGCTGCTCGCGCTGGACGGCACAGGCCAGGCCGAATGGTTCGCCGACTATGCGCAATGGGAGTCCGCACAAGAACGAAAAGCGGCTGAACAGACTCGTGCCTCGTCACGCCCCGCCAAGGCATCCCGAACCGAGGGGGAATC
>DATIQH010000485.1:0-2278 GCA_035471155.1 Nitrospiraceae bacterium
TCTTTCCGACCCCAAGGAGGCATGTAATGAAAAACGACGGAACCGTGATGCGGAATGGCCATGAGTCACAGATATGGCGTGGACAGGGTTTGTCCTCCCATGAACCGAGCGGGGAGTGTGCTTCTGCAGATTCGCTACCAGGCATTCTTCTCTTTTCACACAGGGGACAGTTACTACATATGACTCGCCGGGCCGTGGACCTGATCGGCGACCTCAATCAGGTGGGGAATGTCCCAGACAACCACGCCCGTTCGGCACTGGTGCGTAAATTCTTGGCTCAGATCCAAGAAACGTTGGACCACCGCATCGCCACCAATATTTGGGATGCCTTCGAATTGAAACACGTCATATTTGAGGCTGAGCGCAAGCTCCTGGTTCGGGGATTCGGGCTGGTGAATCAGGATTCATACAACGACTCACGCATCGTGATCGTGCTGGAGGAAGTCAGCCTTCGGCAGGAGCACAAGGCGCAGCCAGCGTCGGTCCGGGCCTTCCCCTCTGACAGCCGTTGCGCCGTCACCTAGGGATCAGCACACCGACACAGCCTCACGAGCTTGGAGCAGACGGACGGTGACAAGGATACCCAGCCGACCGCGCTTGTACTGTCTCCAGAATTGATGTTAGCACTGTTCAACAAACGGCCCAGAAATTAAGTGGGGCAGGACACGCATGAGCACTATACATCGGATTTCCTCGGGGCATGTTGGGTTCTCGTTGCGCGAGCTGAGAGGACTCAAAACCCTCGGCGTGCACGCGCTCTGGCTCGTGTGCGCAGCCTCGATCCTCTTGGGGGCTACGAGTATTCCTGAATCGAATCCATCGCCTGCTAAGAGCACTCCAACGGAAACTATGAAGACCACAGTCAGTCAAGCCCTCGCAGTCTTACAGGATCAAGCGCTCAAGAAACCAGAGCGCACGGACGAGCGTGTCACTCGGCTGAAGAAGATCGCCGATTCACGGTTTGACTATGGAGAAATGGCCAAGCGGTCGCTTGGAGGCCAATGGGATAAATTAGCAGAAAGGGAGCGACAAGAGTTTGTCGACCTGTTCACCGAGTTGTTGACTGCAACCTACGTGGAAAAGATAAATGCCTACGCTGGCGAAGAGGTTAAAATTATCAACGAACGGCTTGAGGGGAACTATGCGGAGGTCAAGAGCATTATGGTGGGGAAGAAAACGGAGATTCCACTCGACTACAGGCTGATGATAAAGGGTGGCGACTGGAAAGCCTACGATGTGGTGGTTGATGGACTTAGCTTGGTCCGGAATTATCGGGGGCAGTTTACAGTGATTCTCCGTTCATCATCCTACGAGCATTTAGTCCAACGTCTGCGCGAGAAGATTGCACAGTACAACTTAAAGACCAAGAGTGCTGACATGAGCATGTCATCCAGCTAAACAACACTCGGAACAGGCGAGCGAATTGTAACCATTCAAGCTCCGAGGAGGCGGTCATGACCACATTAGTGAGACCCGGTGTTCCTGTCGGGGGGGTCAAGACAGTCGGACAGCTTCATGCGACGAACAATCTTGTATTTCGACGAAGCTAGAATGCGATGGAAGTGGCCGTCGAATTACTGGCTACGCACACGCCGGGAGCTCCGGTGGTGGATGAACGGGGCGAATTCATCGGATTCGTCAGCGAGTTGGACCTCCTTCGGGTGCTAGAATCGAAGAAGGACTTGAACCAGTTGACCGCAAAGGATGTCATGGCCAAGGACCCTATCGCGGTCACGGACGACACCAGCATCGACGAGGCCGTGAAGATCATGGAAGAAAAGCGGCTTCTCAACCTGCCGGTCAAAGTGAGTGGGAAGGCGGCCTATTCGATCACGCGGCACGACCTGCTGCGGGCCTGGATCGGTCTTGGCATGGATATCGAAACCAATATTACCTAGGCAGGTGTGTTGGGGCGACGAGGACTGACGCGGCGGCTGAAGACGCCCTAGAAGCCGCGAAAAGACGAGCGGAGCAATACACCAAGATCGTGGAGTAGTTATCGGAAAGGAGCCGGGAGGCGGTCGAATTGGTGAAGAAGACTGTGGCAGAGGGTAGACGAGCCTATGTGTTAGCCAACAATCGTTCGGAAGGGAATGCGTCGTTGACGATGCAGGCGCTGGCAGATGCACTTGCTGCACTGCCCCAGTTAATTTGTGGACAGTTTGTTGAACATTGCAAACCATCAACTCTACAGAAAATTCAGCCCTCTTCGTGGCTCCACTGCTCAAGGGACAGCCGGGTGCACTCGCCCATTGCTCTGGTGAGAGATCTTCGCCTG
>DATIQH010000486.1:0-3540 GCA_035471155.1 Nitrospiraceae bacterium
GATCTTGAGGGGCATCGCAAGCCGTAGAGGGACTGAGTCTACGCCTGTCACTCTGGCGCAGGCAGAGGGCCGCAGCAAGGTTCGACGAAGAGGGGGCGTGAGTTAACCAGGGGGCCGTAGCCCGGACTATTCATGAATGCCATCGCGAGGCGTTCGAGACCGGAGTCCACGGGGTTTCTCGTATATAGGGCTGATCTCGATGAATGCTCAATCCGTCGAGGAGGCGGAACGACAAAAGCTTCGGCCGGGTGAGAATAGTCGGATGATACAGTATAGCAGGCATTCATGAATGGTCCAGGTTGGAACCTTTCAACGAACGTATTGTCAACCTCGTCCTGAACCAGAGGATGAAAGGATACAAATATGTCATCGCATATGATGAGCAGTATCAGTATAAAAAAGATTCTGCCGGTTCTCCTGATCTGCCTGACCATCATGTTGGTAGGAGGGGCGGCTCCGTTCGTGCAAGATGTTGTCGCGCAGGAGGCAGCAGCCGAGGCAGCGCCAGCCGCACTGAAGGCCGATCCGGGGGACACCGCATGGATTCTTGCCTCCTCGGCGCTGGTGATGTTGATGACGCTGCCGGGTTTGGCGCTCTTCTATGGAGGGCTCACCAGACAAAAGAATATCCTGAGCACCCTCTTGCATAGCTTTATCTGTCTCTGCCTGGGCAGCATGGCTTGGGTGGTGTTCGGGTACAGCATGTCTTTCGGGCCCGATGTAGGAGGGGTGATCGGAAACCTCGATTGGTTCATGCTGAAAGGGGTAGGATTCGAGCCCAGTCCGACCTATGGTCCGACGATTCCCCATCAACTCTTTATGGTCTTCCAACTTATGTTCGCCGCCATCACTCCGGCCCTGATTACTGGGGCCCTTGCGGAACGCTTTAGATTTTCTTCGATGCTCTGGTTTCTCGGCATCTGGTCCGTGGCGGTGTACTATCCTGTGGCCCATTGGGTCTGGGGTGGAGGATGGTTGGGAGCGATGGGCGCCATGGACTTTGCCGGAGGCACGGTCGTGCACGTCACTTGTGGTATGGCTGCGCTGGTCGCCTGCATTATGCTGGGAAAACGTCAAGGCTATCCGAACACTCCTATGCCTCCTCATAACCTTCCCCTTACGGTACTCGGGGCCGGTCTACTCTGGTTCGGCTGGTTCGGGTTCAATGCGGGTAGCTCGTTGGGCGCGAATGCGCAGGCTGTGGGTGCCTTCGTGGCGACCCACATCGCCGCCTCTACTGCGACAGTCTTGTGGATGCTGATCGAGTGGGCGCATCGTGGGAAGCCCACCGCGCTCGGCGCTGCCACCGGAACCATCGCAGGGCTCGCCACCATTACCCCTGTCGCCGGGTTTGTCTCCCTGTTCCCAGCATTCATAGTCGGGTGCGCGGCTGCGGTTATCTGTTATATCTGCGTGGTCTTCATAAAGAGCGCTCTGGGTTATGATGATGCACTCGATGTCGTGGGGGTTCACGGTGTCGGTGGAGCGACCGGCTGCATCCTGGGGGGGCTGTTCAACTCGAAGGCCATGGGCGCCGCGGCCGATGGGATGTTCTATGGAGGAGGCTTCACACTGATGGGGGCGCAGATTACGATGGTGCTCGCAGTGGGGGCGTATACAGCAATCGGCACGTATATCATTCTGAAGATCATCGATGTGATAATTGGCATACGTGTGACGCAAGATGAAGAGCAAGAAGGTTTGGATGTCAGTCAGCACGGTGAGAAGGCCTATCACATTTAATAGACGGGCCCATGGTGCAATCGACGAAACAATCGTGCGGCAGTTCCTGCAGACGCTGCGTGAGCAGCGTCTGCAGGGGAGCCTGTAAAAGGGGGATATCCACATGAAGATGATTGAGGCCGTGATCAAGCCGTTCAAATTGGATGAAGTCAAGGATGCCTTGGTGGAAATGGGTGTGCAGGGGATGACGGTGTCCGAAGTCAAGGGATTCGGACGCCAAAAGGGCAGTAAGGAAACCTATCGGGGAGCTGAATATACGACCGACTTTATCCCCAAGGTGAAGATTGAAGTGTACGTGGCGGATAATCAGGCGACGAAAGTGATCGAAACCATTGCGCGCGCCGCGAAGACGGGCAGCGTCGGAGACGGAAAGATCTTTGTGTCGGATATCAGTAATGTGGTGCGAATCAGGACCGGCGAAATGGGAGAAAGCGCTCTGTGACCATGACGCCGAATCACGGGTCGCCGGTTGATCTCTTGCCAGGGGCGGAGACCGGACTGGTCTCCGCCTTAGCTTGGCACAGGCAGGCTCTCAAGCAGCAGCTATTGAATGGGGCCTCAGCGGCTGAGGTGATGGCGACCCTGACGGAATTTGTGGACGGGTTGGTAAGAGACCGGTACCGGAGCGCCATGAAGCAGGCCGGAGAAGGCGCCCAGGTCGCAGGGGCTCAGCATTGTTGCCTGATCGCAATCGGGGGTTATGGCCTGCGGGAGTTGGCTCCCTATTCCGACATCGATATCATGTTCCTCTATAGCGAGGAAGCGGGAGACGCGGCGCCGGCGCTGTTCCGCGAGGTGCTGCATCATCTGTGGAATCTCGGGTTCCAGGTCGGCCACAGCATGAGGACGACACAAGATTGTGTCGAGCTGGCAGGGCAGGACCTATCTATCCGTACCGCGATGATGACAGCCAGGTTTCTGGCCGGAAGCCCGAACCTGTTTCAAAAGTTCCATCGCCTCTATGCCAAAGAAGTCATCGGCCGCGGAGCGGGGCGTTTTATCGAGCAAAAAGTCGAGGAGCGGCGACGTGAATATGTGAAGTTTGGGCAGACGGTCTATCTTTTGGAGCCCAACGTGAAGAAGAGCAAGGGAGGGTTGCGGGACTTCCATCTGCTCCGGTGGGCCGGCATGGCCCGGTTCCAGGCCGCGACGCTGCAAGATTTAGCGGATCGCAGTCTCCTCTCCAGGCAGGATTTTCTCTCAGTATCGGAGGCGCGTGATTTTCTGTGGCGGGTCCGGGCGCTTCTACACGTCGAAGCCGGGATGGCGCAGGAAATTCTGTCGTTCGATGAACAGGTCCGCATCGCTGCTCTGTACGGATTTGAAGACCGGCCTCACCTTCTGGGGGTGGAGCAGTTCATGCAGCAGTACTATCGGCATACCATGGGGCTGCATGAGACGTTGCTTCGATTTCTGGACCGTTGTCAGTCCGTGTCTGCGAAACGCCGATCGTCTCGGCCATCGCCCGCCAACATGGTGGACGGCCATTTCCTGGTGACCGGGCGCAAATTAACCGTTCCCTCTGAATTGCGGGCTCGTGTTCTGGATAGTCCGGAGTTGCTTCTCCGGCTGTTCCGCACGGCGGCAATCTCTACCAGGACAAGGTGGCGCCAACTCGAAGATCGAAGCGCTCGTTGGCTGCAAAGCCCCGCTCCCGAAGTAGAGGGCGGAGCAAGGCGCTTCTCGATACATACCTGCCGCCGTTCGATGGTCCTTCACGGTCCCTGGCGCGATAGGTTGGAGGCATGCGCCGAACGAAGATTCTCGCGACACTCGGTCCTGCGACCGCAAAGGTGG
>DATIQH010000487.1:0-16803 GCA_035471155.1 Nitrospiraceae bacterium
AACCTCAGTTCCTCGGAGTGCGGAAGCATCTGCCGGAAGATTTACAAGTCGCCGTCACAATCATGTGGTTGTATGGATGGCGACGGAGTGAAGTGATGGGGTTGCAGTTGAGCCAGATCGATCTAGAGGCCGGCACTTTGCGGCTGGAACCAGGCACGACGAAAAACCGAGAGGGACGAGTGGTCTATATGACGCCCGAATTGAAGGCGCTCGTCTCGGCACAGATCCAGCGAGTGAAACACCTGTCGCGGAAATTGAGGCGTGTGCTGCCGCAGTTGTTTATCCATCTGCGCGGATGCTACAAAGGGCAACCGGTGCACGACTTCCGAAAAGCCTGGTCTGACGCCTGTGATAAAGTGGGTTTGGTCGGCATGTTGCGGCATGACTTCAGGCGGTCGGCCGTTCGCAACATGGAACGGGCTGGCGTGCCTCGATCCGTCGCGATGAAAATTTCAGGACATAAAACAGAAAGCATCTATCGGCGCTATGCGATCGTGAGCGAGTCCGACATTCAGGACGCCACGCGGCGACTCCTCGGGCACAATATGGGCACACTCCCCTCCCCATCGGTTGACAGCGCACACGTAAGTGGGTGATATTCCTCACAGGCTGGCGTAGCTCAATGGCAGAGCAGCGGTTTTGTAAACCGCAGGTTGGAGGTTCAATTCCTCTCGCCAGCTCCAAAATTCCGCTGACGATTCAACCTCTTCGCGGCTTACAGGACTGCTGCTCTCCCCGCGTGACTTGACTGGTGTAACCCTAAGTGTAACCATCTTTGCTCTTTCGCGTTCAAAGTAGGCCGTCATTGACCTTGCCGCCTATTCAAGGTCTGCTTCGTTGACGATGTTGTAACGGTCAAATACTGAACGGTCTTGTGACCGCTAATGGCCATCGCTATTTTTTCTGGAACCCCGGCCCGAACTGTACTGCCCCGCTTCATTGTGGACAGGTCGTGTCTTGTTGTGGACTAACCACGCCGCATGGAACTCGACCGGTGACTGCATCTTCAAGGCGCTGTGCGGTGCCTCCCGGTTGTCATGGTCGATCCACACCGGCATCTGCCGCTGCACCTCTTCTAACGTGTCGAGCCACGCCTGGTACACATAATCCCGTTTGAAGCTGCCGAAGAAGGCCTCGGCTAATCCATTCGACTGCGGACTCCGCCGGGGCGTGTGACAGGGGATGAGCCCCATAGCTCGCACAAACGGCCGGAACCGATGCGACGTATATTCCGGCCCGTTGTCGCTGAGCAACTCGATCCCCTGCGCGTGGGCGCGTGTCTCTCCACATCGCCGGAATATCGCTTCGCGCAGCATCTCGGCCAGATCCTCGGCGGTGATCCGCGTGGCGAAGCGCCAGGCCAACACCATCCGATCCGCGCCGTCGATCATGATCGCCAAGCGTCCCTTCCAACCGTCCCACGCTCGGATGCTCGTGATGTCCGAGGCCCAGCGCCGATTCGGTTCGGCCACGCGCACCTGCCTCTCGTGTCGCCGCCCAGACCGGATACGTCGTGTGCGACTGGTCGAGAGCCAGCCCCGCCGACGCATCGCTTCCCACACGGTCTTGAGGTCGCACGTCAGTCCCTGGCGCGTGAGCCGCGCGTGGATCCGTCGGTAGCCATAGGAGGTCGGGCTGGTCCCCAGCAGTCGACCAATCGCTGCTTCCACGTCCGGCCGCCTCACCGGCCATCCCTGCCCGGACGACCGTCGGTCGTAAAACCAACTCCGGGGCTTGTCCAAGACCCGACAGGCCAAGACGATCGAACATCCCGTGACCCGCGCCAACCAGCTTATATTCCCTCGGGTAATCTGAGTCCCTTGAGCTCGAAGGCTTTTTTTAACACATCCACCTCCAAGGCCTTCCGCCCCAGCGCCCGCGCTCATTCCTCGACTCGTTTCTGCAAGCCCACCACGTGACTCTTCGGCACCAACTCGCCTGGTTCCTTCAACCCTTGATCGAGGCTGCGCTTCCAGCGGTACAGCTGCGCCGCGTTCCTCGCGTATGTTCGGCAGATCTCCTCGAGCGGAATCCCCGTCTGCCACTCCTGCAGCACGATCAACTTCTCTTCGGCGCTCCACCGTCGCCGTCGCCCCCGACCAGTCTGGATAGGTTTCACTGCAGCATCCATGGGTCCCTCCTCGCGTAGCGGACCTGTCTACATGTTACCGGGGCACAACAATTCCTGCATGGGGTCCGGCGCGCAAGGCCATGGGAGATACGCTTTGGTATGCCAAGAAAATGGATTTGGCGGCCATGGTTCCACACGGAGATCTGTGCTCCAGTACCTTTTGCCTCGCGAATCCCGGAATTGAGTATCTTCTGTACCTGCCCTTTGAATCTCATTGGCTAGAACCATATATACGATTCTTACCTTCTTATCGTCTTCGGGAGTGGATCAAATCATTGGAATGGATTAATTGCACTGTCACCGTGGACCTCGGACAAGCGCCGAGCGCATTGACTGTGGAATGGTTCTACCCAAGAAACGGTGAAGTCACCCCCGCAGACGCAACGACGAGAGGTGGTCCTCAATCTTTCACATCACCCTTCGGCGGCGACGCGGTTCTCTATCTTGTGGCGCAATAGCCCAGAACCTTCTACACAACCACGCCATTGCGAAAACCCAATGCAAAGAAAGGTCTATGGGCTGATCCGGCCCCCATTCCGCCATGGGTCTACAGGAACGCGAGACATCGGGTGCCGGTGATGAACACGCACTAATAGGCGATCCCCTGTAAACAAAACAAGGCTCCTTTTTTGTCCTCCGTGTACAAAAATCTGGTAGGAGCCTCAGTCGCATTGACGTACGGGGGTAGCAGTTGGGGATGGTGTTTTCCCCACGGTTAGTATCAGCGGCAAACAGGTCAATATAAATCCACCGACGAGCAACTAAGGGAGCTGGCCTCGTCACCTGTGCTACAGAGAAGTAAAGACAAAGGATTTCGACAATTATCCACTCAAGGATTTGAGCAATTCCCCTCAGAGACCCATCCCTCCTTCTAAAGCCAGGGGCATACTACCGAGAGACCTCTTTTCGGTCTTGCGGGGTCTATCGCCTGCGGTATCCTTTTCGCATGAGGTCCAATGAGGGGAGAGTTCCAAGGCTAGAAAGAGGGCAGGCGCTCATGCAAACGAAAGGTCAACCGGAAACGCAGCAGTATCCGCAATCGGTGGGAAATTTAGC
The DNA here is from genome assembly GCA_035471155.1 of Nitrospiraceae bacterium. GTDB lineage: Bacteria > Nitrospirota > Nitrospiria > Nitrospirales > Nitrospiraceae > Palsa-1315. Next base: position 3,188 of record DATIQH010000487.1, read on the forward strand.
CTTAGCCGACGAGAGCCTGGGTGTACTTCAAAAACCAAAAGCCAAGACCCGTTCCCCTCGACTGAGCGTGGTACCGCACATTACGGAGGAGGTTGACGCCCTTGCTCCTACCACGGGAATGATTAATGGAATTCGCCTGTCTCTCACGTTGTGGAGTCTCTTCGGTGTCATCATTCTATTAATTCGTGAACTTCTCGCTTTCTAGATTCAACCCTTCCCCACTAACATCTCGTCCCACCGTGGATCCACAGGAAAGCCACGCGAGGGCAATCATCCGACCTGTCGGACCTGGTTCCGCTAAATAGTGAAACCGAGAATAGCCGTACTTCTCACGGTCCACCACAGCTTGGGCGGCTGAGCCTGAGTCCTAATCTAGCTCCGCATCCTCCCCATACCCCATCATCGGCAACCGTCGCAGCCACATTCCGGCTAGACGGCCCGATTTACAGTCAAGTTGTACCAATGAACAGAGTAGCGTTTAATAGCGCGGCAGTAGCGGAAGCGGCGATATATCGCAGGGCAGGGAATTGTCTGCGAGGGTGAACCGGTGCCGCTGTGGGAATGGCGGCAGAGGAGGTAGCTGGCTACTAACAAGAAGAGTGCACTCGCCCTACAATACAACCATATCCGCATCTGTGGCCCTTGCGCCTCCCTGCGGTTCCCTCCTACAATACGCCTGCTCGTTAGACCTCTCCGCTGCCGTTGACATTTATTTTTCCTTATTGCAGAGTTCGCTCATACCCTGGAGTGACTCACCATGCTTAGCCGTCTACTACTTTGCCTCTTGATATTCGCCAGTCTTGGAATATTCTTGATTGGGCTTCCACCAGTGGCAAGGGAGACCAACCAAAAGCCACCCGTGAGTGAGGATGTGAAGAAGAACGTTGAGGAAGCTAGGCCAGACAAGAACCCGGAATGTACCGGAATGAAGGCGCAATCGAGACCTGCATCGGAATCCTGCCTACACTGAGTCTAGGCCAAGCTTCTCCCCGCGTGTAACGACTTCTGAGCGAGGTTCTCAAACAAAAACTCGGTTTCGCAAGGCCTGTCAAGACTTCTTGACAGGCTACTGAAATCCTGTGTTAAGGTCAGGCGATTTCGGCAGTGAATTCTAACCCTGGAGTGAGATAAAGTTGATCAGCAAATTCTACCGTGGTGTCCTCATTCTGGCTGCGCTTGGAGCGTTCGTTGATGTGCCCATGGTGAACGCCCACCCGTCCCCCTTGGGTAATGTCATGGAGGCCATCGACCACGCCAAGCAAGCGGCGGCCCATGGCAAAGAGGGGCATGCTGAGGAGCTTGTGAAACATGCGGAAACGTCGCTGCAGTTTGCGAAGATGGGAGGTAGAGGCTTGCATTTGAGCGAAGGGATTAATCATCTCAACGAAGCCATAGAACATGGCAAAGCTGGTCACGCCGACGTGGGCACCGAACACGTCGAAGCAGCCCTACAGCATTTGTTGTCTGAGGTCGAATGACGGACATTCTCACGAGCGTATGCAGGGGGCGGTAGAATTCCTTCTTCCTTCTCAGTCGCGGTCTGAGGGGATTGGGTGATGGATGCGGAAACAGCGCAAATAGTCTTACTCGGTGGCGCTAACCTAATAAACTCTGGCACCTTTTCCGTCCCGTCCCCCATACCCGCGAGATCGGACGGAAATCCAGGCATGGCTAATGCCTCCTCACCGGAATTTTCCCGCCGAGTCCACGCCAAGTCAACGCATATATTTGATCTAGCTATACATACGTATTCTAATGAAGTTTAATGGCTTTCTCGCGAAAATACCCCAAAATCTTTCCAAAATCCTTTTTTGTGGCAAACCAGCTCCTTTTCCATCTCCTTTTTGATTCCCGCCAAAAATTTCAGGGGCTTTTTTCAGGGCACTGTCAGCCCTGGCACATGGACCACTACCCAGCCCACCGCCATACCACTCCCAAGGGTGTACCGGGGGGGTCAACCATGAGCGAGCGACATAAAAAGAAAAGGGCTCCGCCATTGTGGACGTAGCCCCCTCCTCTGCTCTCGCAGGTGTAACCATAAGTGTAACCGTTACACCATTACCACCTCACACTCAGCGCAACTGTATGCAACTGCCTTGAATGGCTACTCCCTGACCTTCCCCCGTTTGTTACACCACGAGCAACGAAGTTAACTCCTGTGTTACCTGGGGCCGGTTCTGATGGTTGTGAATGAACTCCATGGGCGTCATATCCCCATGGTACTGTGCGTCCGCTCCTCATTATATTCTCGGCGCCAGGCCTCGATCACGACCCGGGCCTCCTGTAAGGTCAGAAACCAGTGCTCGTTCAAGCACTCATCTCGAAACTTGCCGTTGAAGCTTTCGATAAACGCATTCTGAACCGGTTTCCCCGGCTGGATAAAGTGGAGGTGGACGCCATGTTGGGCGCCCCAGGCATCTAAGGCCATCCCGGCGAATTCCGGTCCGTTGTCCAGGATCACGGCCTCTGGTAACGGTCGTCCGACAAAGAGGTGATCCAGAATGCGGCACACGCGCGGGCCTCCAATAGAGACATCCACTTCCATCACCGGTGCTTCCTTCGAGCAAAGATCGGTCATCGTGAAGCACTTGAACCGCCGACCAGTGGCCAACCGATCATGCACAAAATCCATCGCATAGCAGCGTCCAGGTTCCGTGGGCATCGGGAGGGCGACGCGTGGGATAGCCACGGACTTCTTCCGTACCCGGCGACGCAAGGAGAGTCCTTCCTCCCGATAGATCCGTTCGACCTTCTTGTGATTCACCCGCCACCCTTCCCGTCGCAGCCGCACGTAGATTCGTGGGCAGCCGTACCGACGCTTGGTCGCGGCGATCGCTCGCATCCGCGTCCGTAGCCCCTGGTCGTCTGACCGGTGACTCTGGTACCCTAGCGTAGGGCGATCCAGCGCCACGAGCCGACACACTCGCCGTTGACTCAGCCCAACGCGCTCGGCCATCCACTTATAGAAGGTGGCATCCGCGATGCCGTACTTGCGGCAGAGCTCTTGGACCTCAATGCCCGCTTGGGCATCCTTGAACACCGCGATGATCTGCTCCTCCGTGTGCCGTTTCCATGTCATGGCCCCCTCCTGTGGACCCCATCTCAGCATAGTGGCACTTCCAAGCCAATGGTCTAGCTTTCTGGGGGGAAGGTCACTCCAACCCTTGAATCTAAAAAGCGAACTACGATTTTCGTGAAACTTGCACTGATTTCTGTCTAGAATTATTAGATTGATTTCTGTAGACTTTTTTCTGATAAGAGGCAAGAAACAGTGACTCCTTCAAACGATCCTACCCCCCCTAGCTTGTCAGACCGTAGGAAGTACACCGGTATCGCGCGCTCAATGGCTTCTCAAATTCTCGCAGCTAGACTTTCCGTTGGGACTGGATGAAGTTGGCCAATTGCAATTCGAGGTTGCTGTGTTCTTGGATTTGGATTTGCACCTGCAAACGCGGAACGGTGGGTTGGCTCCGCAGTAACTACCAACTACAACTGAGATCAGGCAATGGCAGAGCGATTTGAAGCGTAAGCTTAATGCGTTGACGCAAGGTCAGGAGTGGACACCCGCTTCACAACACGACAGGTTGCCTTACGATTCAGTACCGGCAGGTTGGTCGTGAATGAAATAATTGCCTTACTCCTTGAGGCACACCGATTTATGTTCAAGGTAGCGGAGACTCTAGCTAATGTGCGAGATCGTGTCTGGCAGTGTGCACGGGTAGATTGTAAGCGGCTATTCATTGGGACCGTGAAACGGGGCAGGCCACAAGATTACTGCTCAGTCACTTGCAGGGGCACGGTCAATATGCGGAGGTATCGACAGCACCACCCTTGACACCTCCCACAGGCGGCCTTGCCCTGCGAATTGCGTGAGGAGCAACGGGTAAAACCCTTGACTTGCTATGAAGTCCTACATGCCGAGATTACTGAGCTTCGTACCAAACGGGCTTTCGCTCTGGCTGTCCCATCAGCAATAATTGCTGCCCTTGTCTCATATGAGACCACCTTAACCGGGTTCAGTAGCCGATGGATCCTGTCACTCTTGCCATATTTTTGCTTAGCCGCGCACAGCCGTGATTGACGAGGAGGTTACACAATGAAGATTTTCATCTTCTTTTTGGGGCTGATACTAACTTTTCAATCATTTTCTCTCGTACCGTGTTGGGCAGAAGCGAATAATCGCCCATTCTGGACAAAACAATCATCCTTTATGGAAGGAGAAGACTTGTTCGTAGTCGGAATTGCCCTCAATGCGGAAAAGGTCGCGGAGGGCAGAAAGCGAGCGTTTGAGAATGCCAAGGTCGAATTGATGAACTTTGCGCAAATCACTGACGTTGAAGCAAAAGGATTGGTGATTGAAACTCAGACGACGTTCGAAGAAACCAACATAATCGGTATGGTTACGGTCTATCAACTGTTGCGCGTTCCCGCCAAGAAACTAATTGAGATTCAGGAACACTTACAAGAACAAACACGTCTGCAGGGGCAAGCATTTGATAAGTCGCAGCGAGACCTTCAACTGGCACAACAAGGGATGGCAAGTAAATACCAGCGTCTCGAAGAACAGAACCGACAGATTCAGGAAACCCTCGATTCCATGTCTCGGCTACGGGAAAGCTTGGGAGAGAAAGCTCTACGGTTTGAGCAAGCGCATACGGAAGTAGAGCAACTCCTACAGCAACTGTCAGCAAAGGTTAAAGACACCCAGCCCACATCAACCTCATTCGCCGGTGCAGCCATGAATAATAATTCCACCAAACAAAAGAGCATGGCAGAACCACTTTTAAGAAGATTTAAAGACACAGAGAATAAACTTGATGCGCAAGCGGCCCAATTAAAGGACCTATCCAAACGAGCAAAGGACAGATTGGCGAAGGAAGATGAGCTAGCCCGTGCCTTAGAGAAGAAATGTAAATACCTGGTGCGAGGAATGACAAGAGAAGAAGTAGCTCAAATCATGTCCGAGCCAGCTGAACAATATCTCGATATTCCTTCCAAGACTTCATCTTCCAAGTACAGGTATATGAACAAACGGGGAGCTACAGGAATAATTTCTATCGGCTTCGCTTTCAACGAACTAGTCGATTCGCTCGATGGGTGTCCAGGGAAATCCTTTCGGCCCTAAGGCTCCATAGCGGGCAGGCTTCGCATAGGTCGGAATGGTGATCTCCTCCCACACTTTAGAACACATCTGGAAATCTTCGGGGATCTGCGTCAGATAGTGTTGGAGTTGGTTTGTGGTGGGAGGTCGGTAGAAGGTCGAGCGTTGCCTACGGTCCTGAGGAGTGGCGCTCCCTCGTACTGGTATTGGCAATACTCCCCCAGACATTCCCTAGTGATCGTGCTCTTGGTGTACTGCTTCTTGTAGACCTGAACCCCACCTTCGTAGGCCCACATGGAGGTACCGAAACGAACAAAGGGAGAGCAAGAGAGCCATAGTGGGAAAAATTGTAGCGTTCTTGCTGTGGCATTTTCAACCTTGGGTGATGCATCCCTTAACGATTTGACACTTTTTAAGATCCGGGGGTAGTGTTGGCATCCAAGGGAGGGCTGATCATGGAAACCATGGCAACGCGGACCTGTGCAAAGTGCAGCGGCCACGATGTGTTAAGTGTATCTATCGGGCATGTAAGCAGAACTGCACGCGAACCAGAACAACGGCCGATGTGATCCTGACGGATAGAGCGAACGTCTACCCCACATGGGTAAAAGACGGCTGGTGCTGGTAGTTGGAAGTATGTGCCATGAGATACGACTCTCGAGAAGCTGGAAGTCGAGGCGGGAGAGATGAGAATCCTGTGGTATTGCGGAAGACACGGGTTCGCACCCGTTGGGACACTATGTGAATTTTCTCTACTTATCTCCTTTGGGCCTCCTTTGACTCCCTCCTATACGGTTGCGCTCCTGCTCGTATCCCACAGCCGTGTAGTACAGCACGAGATCGAAGAAGTGGCCGAGCAGCAGTTGTAGTTCCAGCTCCCCGTGCAGTTCCATAGCGCTCTCGGACAGACCTTCGCGCTGAACGAAGGTGCGCACATGCTCCTTGGTGGAGATGATGGCCCAGACGAAGTGGCTGTAGGCCACGTCCTGCTGGGCGCGCGCCGCGCCTAGATCGGTGTAACGCTGCTCCACTTGGGCCTCGGCATTGTCCAGCAGCCAGTCACTCAGGTTGCGGTATATCTCGCGGGTGCGGGCTTGGAGTTCGCTCGCTGGCACTTTGCTCAAATCGCTGCACCGGGGAGAGTTCCAAACCTTCTCGCTGAGGTCGCGGGAAAGCTGTTCGATATGATTCTCGATAAGACGCACCAATCGTATAGCTAGCATAGCGCTCCTCCAGGTAGAACAAGCGTCGCGTAGGGGGATCCGGGGATTTCCAATTCTGGGCGGAGACCTTACTAGATAGGTAACATCAACGTCAACCACACACTCGTCGAAAAAGGCAGATGCTGGTGGTATCGGAAATGCGCGCCGGGGGATATTGCCCTAGCCTACTTAACCAGGCCCACCTGCCTGTTAGTGTCAGACAAAAAGGAGGTTGGTTAGGAGAACCACTGGTTTCAAAAAATGTGCTGGTTATTAACCCGGGTGGGCTTATGCGGTGGAGCGTCAACCGAGATACATTCAACTTCTCCGGCGCCGCCGCCTTCATCTTTGACGGCGACACCCTCGAAGCCCTACACGCTCTTTCAACTTACAAGTATCTGCTCCTGCAGTCCCAACGACATCTCAAAGAATGGTGCGACTCGCTCACTCGTAAGAATGGAAAGTCGAATATTCCGGCATGTCATGCCTTGTCATATGGAAACCACAAAATCAGCGCCGCCAGCCCCACAAACACAGCGACTAAGCCGCCGAAGGCAATGCCAATTTCCATGATAACCTCCTAGGTTGATGGTGAATTCTACTATGGTTTAATCTGAATCGATTGATCTCAGTAGCGCCATATGTCGGCGGCATTGATACCACAAGAGCTTGTTGAGGTCAACTAGTAGTTTGGGGGGGAGCGATGCAACTACCGCCCCTTGATAAAAGACGGCTGGTACTAGCGGCGCGGAAGTATGCACTAAAATACGGTTTTTGACCTGACTCACCCATTGAGGCCTGAAATCAGCCTCCCCATTGCCACATCCACACTCCGGCCTCTGGAAAGCACTTGTCCGATGAATACAACGAGCTGGGAAGGGTTGCATCTATGCATCGCATAGATTGAGATTTATGGCAGTTGTTCTTTAGAACGCCAGAATGGTGTCGGTCAAGCGCGTGAATAGTTCGAGTCTGCGAAGCCGTTAGACGGAAGAGCGGATACGTCCGATTCTGTCACCTGATCGCCGCAACGAGAGCCACACACACTAGCGTTTGGCTTCTGTCAGATCGCGTTGCTCTTCCAGCTCTTCAAGATCGGCGTCTGCTTTGGCTTTCACGGTCGAGGGGTGCAAGCCGTATTTTTTGAGCATTTTATAGAAGTCTGCCCGATAGCGTCCGGCAAATTGGGCGGCGCGTGAGATATTGCCTCCGGTAAGTTGTAGGACGTTCTTGAGATAGGTTTTTTCAAACTCTTCTTTCGCTTCCGTCAGCGGTTTGAGCGCCGCGTCCGGTGATGTGCCCATGGGTGGCAAGAGGTCCGGCGTAATCATGTCCTGGCGCGTCATGACAGCGGCTTTTTCGATGATATTTTCCAGTTCGCGAACATTTCCAGGCCAGGGGTGCGTGACCAGTCGATTGAGCGCGGCCGGTGTAAAGCCACGCAACGCTTTATTTGCCCGTTTCCCACTCGCGGTCAAGAAGTGTTGAGCCAGCAAGGGAATATCATCTCGCCGGTCACGAAGCGGTGGGATAAACAGGGGGACGACGGAGATGCGGTAGTAGAGATCGTTCCGGAATGACCCGTTCTTAACCGCTTCACCGAGATCTTTATTGGTTGCGGCGATAATCCGCACATCGATCTTCGTTGAAAGCTCGGAACCCACCTCGCGTACTTCCCGTTCCTGTACGGCCCGCAACAGTTTAACCTGCATCGAGAGGGGCATTTCACCGATCTCGTCGAGAAAGAGGGTCCCGCCGTTGGCGCTTTGAAACAGGCCTCGCTTGGCGCCATGAGCGCTGGTAAAGGCGCCACGCACATGTCCGAAAAGTTCCGACTCGAAGAGTGTTTCGGGAATGGCTGCGCAGTTGAGGGCGACAAACGGTCCTTTACTCCGTCGGCTATTCGAATGGATGACACGCGCAAACACTTCTTTGCCGGTCCCGGTTTCTCCAAAGAGGAGAATCGTTGCGTCTGAATCTGCTACCTGCGCAACTTGCTGGAGCAAGCGTTGCATCGCAGGGCTTCGCGCGACGATGTTGTCCATGCCGTACAATTCGTTGACGAGAGACTTGAGCCGTTGGATTTCTCCTCTCATTCGTTGTGGAGAAAGCCCTTCTTCGATCTTGGCTTTGAGCTCCTTGTCGTCGAACGGTTTGGTGAGATACCCGAAGGCCCCCCGCTGCATCGCCTCCACCGCGTTGGGGATACTTCCGTGAGCCGTCAGGATGATAACCGGAAGGCCGGGATGAATCCGCAACAGTTCCTCCGTGACATCTAAACCATCTTCGCTCCCCAACCGTAAATCGGTAATGGCAAGGTCGAACCGGTCTTTCTTGGCTGCAACGAGGGCTTCACGCCCAGTGGTGCAACCTGTGACGGCGAAGCCCATGGCGGTCAACCGCATCTTCACGAGGTGTAACAGTCCCTCTTCATCGTCAACGACCAAAATATGTTCTTTTTCCATGAAACTCCTTCTACAGTGTCATCGGTTACGGTGCAGCTGGCGGCGGCGCAATGGTCGACGGGGGATGGATCGGGCGAACCTTATCCCGCATCTCCTGGTCGATGCGCTTTAACGCCTCCAACTGGCTCGTCAATTCCTCTATTTTTTTCTCTCGATCCGTCAGTTGCTTTTGAAGGGACAGCACAGTGCCAGTATCGGTTGAACCTCTTGTGCTATCTTTTGTGCTATCTTTCTTGCCGTTGCCTGCATCCATCTTTCGTTCATATTCAGCTAACTCTCGCTGGAGGTTGTCCAGTGATTGAGCGTCCGCCTCTTTTATCGCCCGCAATTGCTGGATGGTCAGCTCTCTGTCAAGCAAGTCTCGCACCAGCCGATTCGAGGCTTGAGCCAAGATCGCCTGACTCTCGGAAATGGCTGGAGCGGCCAGGACTGATTGGAGCCAGGATTGCTCAATAGGAGCGGCATGACGTTCCAACAGCTCTATCCAGAGCTTGCTGGAGGAAGCGAGTTGGCTCTTAGGCGAAACGGCAATCACTTTCTCAAAGTACTTTGTGGCGGTATCGCGACTTTCATAGAGACCCAGCAAAGCACGCGTAAAATAGACGTGGTCACAGGAATTGCGCTCGGCGCATTTCTGGATGAGCAGCTCCTGTTTTTTCGTTAATGCGGGGAGTGACTTTGCCTCCCCAGCATCCATCATGAAATAGGGCTGCGAAAATTGAGGGGCCGGCGACCATGCCGCGCATCCCGAGAAGAAGAATAACCACGACAAGACGCCCAATGTGAGGCCACTAGAGGCACTCTTCACCCCGTTTCTCCTGGTTTCGTCATGCGTAGGATAAACCGTACGGTCGTGCCCTTCTTGGCTTCGCTTTCGATCCAAATCCGTCCTCCGTGTGCTTCAACCACCTTTTTTGCCAGTGCTAGGCCAAGACCGCTCCCTGGTGTAGCATGTTTGGTCTTTGTGCTTCCTTGATAGAAACGTTCGAAAATATAGGGCAGATCCGCTGCCTGAATGCCGGGTCCTCCATCGGTCACACTCACCTCAAGAACTCCCGCTTTCGGGTCCGGCGTCATTAATACTTTAACAATGCCCCCTTCCGAGCTAAACTTCAAGGCGTTTGAAAGCAAATTGTCGAGCACTTGTTCAATTCGAAGCGCATCCGCATTGACCCACACACGTTGGGCAGGCGCTTCCAGCAACAGCTGTACATGCTTGGCATCGGCGAGCAGCTGAACTTTGTTGATCGACATATCCGTGACGCGCTTGAGGTCGGTCGGGATAATTCGATACTCCATCATCCCAGCATCCATCTTGGATAGATCCAGAATAGTGGAGATCAGAGTAATGAGCCTGCGACTGCTGTCCGCCATGATGCGCAAGGTCGTGCGTTGCTCTTGCGACAAGGGACCGGGGATTTCATCTAACAGTAAATGCGTGCCCTCTTGAATCGAGGCCATGGGCGTGCGCAACTCGTGGGAGACATGGGCGAGAAACTCCCCCTTCATATCGTCCAATTCTTGTAGCTTTGTGCCCATCCAATTTACAGCATCGACGAGGTCTCGCAGCTCACTAGGTGCCTTGATATCCAGCTCTGTGCGGAAATTTCCCTGCCCGATCTGTTTGATATGGGTCTGTAACTGGCGAAGCGGGCGAAGGATCGTGTAGCTCGCAAAGCCGGCAAGCGCGATCCCAAATACCAGCGCGAGCAGGACCAGTTGCTCGGTTACCGCTTCGGCTTGCGCTGAGCTTTCCCGTGACCGGCTGACGCCGACACTGATGCCCGTCTCGTGTAGATCAATAAACTGTTGGAGTGCGGTGCTTAAACGGTCCATCAAGGCGTCTCGGCGACCTTCATAGTCCACAGACAGGGTCCCTGTAGACGACCGATCTTGCTCCAATTCTGCACGAAAAATCGTGAGCCGGTCTTGCTGCAAGTGCTTGATATCCTCGATCAGTTGAATGCCTTGAGGGGTAAGCTCCTGTGTTTCGAGGGCTTGAAGCCCGCGGTGGAATTCGTCAACCTCCTCATCAAAATGTTGCAAGAACGTGGCATCGCGGACGGCCAGATATTTTTTCTCACTATTGAGTTGAGCATACAGGATACTGAGCAGATGTTTCGCTGATTGGATTGCCGGATAATGACGAGTGGCCATGTTGGCGCTCAATGAAGTCAACTGACGCAATTGGAACAACGCATACAAATTCACCCCCGCCATCACCACGATGATGACAAGAGAGGTCAAGACGATTCGCCAGAAGATAGATAAGCGCACGAGTGACGTTCTTTCAGGGCTTTTGCCAGAAACGCGGTTATCTGTAGAGGCTGTATGCAATTCCATACACTATTTCTACTTGCCACTCAAGAGATCTGGCAAACAAATTCTCTTCTGCGGCATCCACATGCGCGTGGAGGAACGGGGGCTGAAGACAGTAGAATGGCATTGACTGGAAGAGATCGAACCTCATTTTCCACCACACTGCTCGGCCCTATTTATTAAATGGCGAGATAAATCGGCGTTGGCGGCGCGAGACCCCATGTAAGGATGCAAAGAGATGGCCACGAAACAACAACATAGCCACTGCGAGTGGCGGTGTGAGCAACAGTCCCAAATACCAGCCGATTGAAGAAGGAACCCCCACATAATCCAGCCACCCGCCGAGAATGGTAAATGGCAACACGAGAACCTGGGAAAAATCCAAACCTGCCCCTCTCCCCACTCGACTGGAGAGAGAAAAAAATGTTTGGAGCCCCATGGGTGACAGGACGATCGGGATCAGGATCAGCGCAAAGGGAAGAAACCATTCAATCCAATTTTCAAGTACGAACTCGTACGACGTCTTCAATACCTCAAGCGGGGAATCGTGCCGAACTTGATAGATGATCTCCGGCGCCGGGTTCAGCAGGAGAAAAATGAGCAGGAGCGCTGCGTACGACAAGAGTTGCCCGAACGGATTCGCCTGGGTACTGAGATCGAGCGCCATCAACGGCAGCCATAGAATAAATCCGATGCCGATGACGTCCCAAAAATAGTGACCCACACTGCCAAGAACGTCGCGAACGGTGAGCGCCCGAGTGTGGCTAATCGATTGTTCAATGAGACTGAGGGTTGCGCCGACCAGAAGCGCATTCACCGCACCGAGCACGAACCCTCCGATCATCCCGAGCGGCGAGGCAAACTGGGCGGCGAGCAGCAGAAGAAATCCAAACCCCACGACGGCTATAATTGTCAACCAGCCTCGGACGAGGGATTCTCGGGTTCTACGAAGAGCGTTCCGATACAGTAAGAGAGTTTCGGTAAGAATGCTCGACATCAGAGACAATAGTCCGAGGAAACTTCCTGGGTCAAGCCGCCCGCACTCTCTTCGTGAGAGGTTGACTTCCCATATCCTGTGCTTATGTGAATGGCAACAGTGCTCGGATAGCGGAGAGGAGTGATCCAATGGACATGAACCGAATGACGGTCAAGCTACAAGAAGCGCTCCAGACTGCGTCGTCCCATGCCGCAAGGCGGAGCCACCAAGGAATCGACGTGGAGCATCTTCTGCTTGCCTTCATCGAGCAGGATGGCGGTCTCGCCTCCTCTCTCCTCGAACAGGCAGGACTGTCGGTGCCCTCCGTCCGTCAGGCCGTGGAGCAGGCATTGGCGAAGCTGCCTCAAGTCCAAGGAGCCGGGGCAAGCCCGGGACAACTCCATGTAGCATCCCGGCTCGGTCAGGTCTTGACCAAAGCCGAAGACGAACAACGAGCGTTAAAAGACGACTATCTCAGTGTCGAGCACGTCATCCTCGCCATGGTCCAGGAAGGTGGTGTCTTTAAGAAACTCGGTCTGACGAAGGAACGGCTGTTGGGCGCATTACAACAAATACGAGGGTCCCAACGTGTGACGAGCCAGGATCCGGAAGGGACCTATCAATCGTTGGAGAAGTACGGCCGTGACCTGACCCGTTTGGCCGGGCAAGGGAAATTGGATCCCGTAATCGGACGCGACGAGGAAATTCGTCGCGTGATCCAAATTCTCTCACGACGAACGAAGAACAACCCCGTGCTCATCGGTGAACCAGGCGTCGGAAAAACCGCCATTGTCGAAGGACTTGCCATTCGCATTATCAAGGGAGACGTGCCTGAGGGACTGAAGAAAAAGCGTGTGATCACTCTCGACATGGGGTCCCTGGTGGCCGGCGCGAAGTTCCGCGGCGAGTTTGAAGAACGATTGAAGGCCGTCCTCAAAGAGGTCCAGGCGTCAGAAGGACAAGTGTTACTCTTCATCGATGAGCTGCATACGGTTGTCGGAGCAGGCGCAGCAGAAGGGGCCATGGATGCCGCGAACCTGCTCAAGCCTATGCTGGCACGCGGCGAATTGCATTTGATCGGTGCGACGACATTGGATGAGTATCGAAAACATATCGAGAAAGATGCCGCATTGGAACGCCGGTTCCAGACAGTCCTGGTCGATCAGCCGACGGTGGAGGACACGATCTCCATCTTGCGCGGACTGAAGGAGCGCTACGAGGTGCACCATGGCGTGCGCATCAAAGACGCCGCGCTGGTCGCTGCTGCGAAACTCTCAAACCGGTATATCGCCGATCGCTTTCTCCCTGATAAAGCCATCGATCTGATCGATGAATCGGCGGCCCGCCTGCGTACAGAAATCGATAGTCTCCCTGCGGAACTTGATGAAGTTTCGCGCAAGGTGATGCAATTGGAGATCGAGCGGGAAGCCTTGCGGAAAGAACGAGATCAGGCCAGTCAAGCGCGGCTGGCGACCCTTGAGCTGGAGTTAGGCGAGAAGCAACGAGATCTCCAGGCGCTCAAGACACGATGGGACTCTGAAAAAGCCTCCGTG
>DATIQH010000488.1:0-3323 GCA_035471155.1 Nitrospiraceae bacterium
GATTCCCAGCGTCTCGCGCCGCCGCTTCTTGCAGGGGGCGGCCGCGGTCACGATCGGCGCGCCGACGATCATCTCGGCCACATGCATCGGCGCCTCTGTACGTCAATCGATGACGTGATTCCGTTTCACCGTGAAACGGAATCGATGCGCGACCAGCTGCCCTATGAGATCGATGGCATTGTCGTGAAAGTCAATCGCCGAGATTGGCAGAGCCGTCTTGGCATGAAGTCTCGCAGTCCACGATGGGCAATCGCCTACAAATTTGCGCCACGCAAAGAAATCACCGTCGTGCAGGATATCGTCGTCTCTGTGGGGCGAACCGGAACGCTCACGCCAGTCGCGCTGTTGAAGCCGGTAGAGGTCGGCGGCGTCACCATCAGCCGCGCGACATTGCACAATGCCGATGAAGTGGCCCGGAAAGACATCCGGGTCGGCGATACCGTTAAGGTGGAGCGGGCTGGCGATGTGATTCCCGCGATTGCCGAACGTGTCCCAGTTCCTGGTGAACAACGTAGCAACCCCTTCTGCATGCCGGATCACTGTCCGGTTTGTGGATCCATTGTCGGTCGCGAAGGCGCCTATTTTTACTGCACCGGCCAGTCTGCCTGTGGCGCTCAACTAAAAGGCGCGATCGAACATTTCGCTTCCAAACATGCCCTCAATATTGAAGGTTTGGGAAAGAAGACCGTGGCCCAGCTTGTCGATAAGGGACTAGTGCGATCGCTCGCCGATCTCTATCGACTGACCACCGATGACCTGCTCAAACTCGATGGGTTTGCCGACCGCTCCGCCACCCTTCTCTTAACATCGATTGCAGGCAGTAAAACCGTTTCCCTGGACCGGTTTCTGATGGGACTGGGCATCCGGCAAGTCGGACAACATATCGCGAAGGTTCTAGCCCGTGAGTTTGGATCGCTCCATGAGATTCTGTCGGCGGGTCGAGAGCGACTTCAGCAGATCCGTGAGATAGGCCCTGAGATTTCAGATAGCTTAGTAGCCTATTGTGCAGAGCCGCGCAATCGGGAGGTCATCGAACAACTTCAGAAATCCGGCCTAAAGGTTGGGCCTGGCCTGGCAACAGGCGACAGTAGAAAGTCTCAACTCGCAGGGAAGACGTTCGTATTCACAGGGGGTCTCGGTCATTTCACGCGAGACGACGCGCAACAGGCCGTGGAGAGGGTGGGAGGACGTGTGTCTTCAAGCGTCAGTAAGAAGACTGCCTATCTGGTGGTGGGACGGGACCCTGGATCCAAACTTGACCAAGCCCGTGCTCTGGGAGTGCCGGTACTGACGGAGCAGGAGTTCGCCTCTCTGATCGGGAAGGATGAAAGCGGGATCAGCTGACAAGGTCGAGGTTCGGAGCTTCGACGTGAGCCGGCACCTTCTCTT
Organism: Nitrospiraceae bacterium; assembly: GCA_035471155.1. Classification (GTDB taxonomy): domain Bacteria; phylum Nitrospirota; class Nitrospiria; order Nitrospirales; family Nitrospiraceae; genus Palsa-1315. The sequence continues at coordinate 1,390 of DATIQH010000488.1, forward strand.
CACGAAAGATTTGGACGCTACGGATCGATCGTGGTTCGGCTTCATGGATGACAATCCGGCAGTTGGCGATCCGCACTTCTTCTCCAACCTTGGGAATTCGACCAAGCTCTTGTTGAATAAGACCGCCGATGGTCACGGCTTCATCGCCGAGATCGACCTTAAGGAAATCGTTGACCTTGCGCACTTCGGTTCTACCGTGAACGAGGATATGGTTCTTCCCTAACCGTTTGATCAGTTCTTCCGTGATATCGGTTTCGTCCATGATCTCCCCGACGACTTCTTCAAGGAGATCTTCGAGCGTGACAATCCCCATCACACCGCCGAATTCGTTGACCACGACCGCCATATGCCGTTTCTCCTGTTGAAACTGCTTCATGAGGTCGTCCGCGGTCTTGCCTGACGGGACGAACAATGGCGGATAGGCGATATCCTTGAGCTTCACTTCATTCTGGCCCTTCGCGAGTTCGGTCAATGCCCTCGTCTTATAGAGAATGCCAGTAATGTTATCGAGTGTCCCGTCATACACTGGGATTCGCGAGTATTTCGAGTTATAGAGGAGCTCCTGAGCCTCTTTCAGGCACTGGTTACCATCCAATGAAAAGACATAGAGACGAGGGGTCATCGCATCTTCCGCTGTAATATCTTTGAGCTGGAAAACGTTTTTGATCATTTTTACTTTTTCGAATTCAATCGTACCGGTCTTTCCCCCCTCATCCAGCATGATCTTCAGCTCTTCCTCGGTGACAAGAGGAAGCGTGAGCCCTTTGCCTCCTGTGAGCTTATAGATCATCGGCACGATCACAAACAGTAATGGTTTAAGCAGCAGCTGCACCCCGTAAACGGGGTAGGCCATATTGAGAGTCACCGGAACCGAAAACTTGGCGGCTAGTGTCTTAGGAATCACATCGACCGCCACCAAGCTGACAAACGTCAGCAAACCGACCATGATGGCAATCGCCTCGTCAAGAACTGTCTGGCCTCCATAAATACTCAGAGTCAGAAAGGTGGCATACATCGGGGTCGCCACACCGATCAAACGGTCGCCGACCAGAATGGTCGAGAGGAGCCTTTGAGGGTCACTACGGAGATGGAGAGCTAACTTCGCACGCTTATTTCCAGTTTGAGCGAGCGCCTTCAGCTTTGTTGAGTTGACCGCAAAAAAACCGATTTCGGCCGTGGATATCACAGCTGAAAGAACAATAAGACCTAAGAGAATTAGAATGTCCATGGATTGTGATGTATTAGAGACGTCCGACTATGCCGATCGGCCTGGAACACAGGAGAGTCCGGAGGCTGCCCCCTATTGCCTTACACTGGCAATGGAAGATTTGCTGGAACAGAATATCTTGATAGGGACCTATCGGACCTGTATCCATTGGACTGTACATGTATCATAGGAATAGAGTAGTGGGCAAGCACATGCTGAAAACACGCCACGATATCAAGCAGTTGCAGTGTATGTCTGCGGAAATTCTGAAGATTTGAATGGGGATACTACGTGAACGTCGTATTATGAATCGTCTCGAAATATAAAGGCCTGGAGATCAAGAGAGGACTCGAGGCGGGAGGCGGCAGCTTCCGCCTGAACTTCCCCGGGAAATTGACCGATCTGAACTCGATACCGCTTCCCTTCTGGCAAATCGATTGCTTGAATTCTGCCGCCTGAGTAGAAACCTTTCACGCGCTCCAAAAGGTTGTGCGCATTCTGATAATCGGAAAAAGACCCGACTTGCACTCGTAAAACCCCCATCTCAGAAGTCCGGCCTTGAAACCCTACCACCCGCAGTTCAATCTCGTCGGTTCCGTGTCCTATCATCCCTAGCGCGTTGGCCCCGGCGAGTGAGAGGTCAATCACTCGCCCCCTGGCGAAGGGCTCCCGTCGCGCATCGCGATCCGACGAACGGCGCGACGGATCCGACGCTGGGCAATGCGCT
>DATIQH010000489.1:0-7269 GCA_035471155.1 Nitrospiraceae bacterium
GTAGGGTGGGCCTGAACGGCTTCGAGGCCGCGTCGCTCGAATTCGGTGACCGGTGCATTGGCCTTGTTGATCGGCCATTGACTGATGAGATGGTAATGGATACCGGAGCTGGCTAATTCCGCCATTTCGCTGGTCTCTTGCAGGAACTGCACGGGTAAGGGCAAGGCGTTTTTCGCCCGCCAATTCTCCGAGACGTCAACAATCCCTTCTTGCAGCAGTGGGTTGACGATATGGATCGTGTAAAAGTTCCGATGAGCCATGATGACCGCATGAAGAAAGTCAGCGACTACTCTTGCAGGAATACTCGCCGGCCCTCTAGCATTGTTGTCCACAGCGGAAGCGATTGGGACAGCTAGTGCCGTGATTGTTGCCATGATGGCGATCCGGGAAAACACTCTGTGCATCATGATGCCCTCCCTTTTCCAATGGGATGCAAACGCATTGAACATTCCCTCTTTTCATTCGTTCAATTTTAGCCGGCCACACGTACCAATACTTTCCCCATCGGACCCTGTGCCAATCGTGCGAATCTCCTCTTGACTTCTTCGAACGGGATGATGCTGTCAACCTGTGGACGCTGTCAAATGGTCTCCAGCCGGTCGACAATCTCCTTCCACGCGGCCTGGGCGGTCTGAGCGGTATGGTCTCCAACAGAGACACCGCTCATGCGGATACGGCGGAACAACAAGGTCGCCGTATTGAATTCAGGGACGGACCCGCACTCCTGCCGACAATACTGATCCGTCCGCCATAGCCGAGCATGGTGATAATGTGGGACAACAGCTTGTCACCAACGCAATCGACGGCCAGATGCACCTTCTTCGGACTGATTGCAGCAGAGACGGACCTCGGTAGATTCCTATCCTCTGGATCAAGCACGAAATCGGCTCCGAGAGCTTTCAACTTGGTTCTCTTCTCAGCATCGCGCGACAAACCCAGCACAGTGAGATTCATCGATCTCCCAAGCAACACCGATGCAACGCCGACTCCGCCTGATGCGCTGGTCACGAGGAGGACGCATCATTCCGGCTAAGCTACCTGCTACGAGACTATTCGTTGTCTGCTTTGACCCAGGGCAATCTCTTTGCACTCATGACAGAGTGAAATTAGCGGCCTTCGCAAACCGCTCTTGCAGCTCCCCGTACGTCTTCGTCACCGGAAATTGCGGAAACTCCTTGGGAAGGTGGTCCGGCGGACAGAAGAAGAATCCTGCATGGGCCTCTCCCAGCATGGCGGTATCGTTATAGGCATCTCCGGCGGCCATGACGTGAAAGTTGAGCGATTTGAACGCGGCCACCGAGTGCTTCTTCTGATTCTGCATCCGCATGTGGTAATTGACGATGCGGCCGGTTCCATCGATCTCCAGCTGGTTGCAAAAGAGTGTCGGGAATCCCAGTTGGCGCATCAACGGGTGGGCGAACTGGTAGAACGTATCGGACAAGATGATCACTTGGCATCGCTCACGGAGCCAGGTGACAAATTCCACGGCGCCTTCCAGCGGCCCCATCTTGCCGATGACGCTCTGAATATCGTGAATGGTCAGCTTGTGCTGGTCCAGAATGGCCAGACGTTGTTTCATCAGGGCATCATAGTCCGGCATCTCGCGAGTGGTAACTTTCAATTCGTCGATGCCGGTCTTGAGCGCGACGTTGATCCAGATTTCCGGCACCAAGACTCCTTCCAAGTCTAGACAGACCATGATGGGTTTATGCATGCAATCTCTCCTCTTTGCTCACAGTTGTAGCGTCTAGCTGATGGTTGTCAGCTGTCAGCTTCCTTGCTACGTTTCTGAAACGCCTGGCTGAGAAATCGCCACATGTTGTCGAGAACCTGGTCCAAGAGGGATGAGCCTGGCCAGGTCCGTCGAGACTCCTCTTCGTGTCTCTCGGCCCACTCTAGGGCGATCGGGAGCGGGATGAGTCGAGGAGGAGAGCTGGTCAAGGTGCCCCAGAGCAGTCCCAAGATGGAACTCATTCGCATCGAGACCGGCAGGGGCGCGACCGGATTCTCTGCCATATCCTGACATAGTTCCGCAGGCGAGGTGACGAGGAGTTCCCGGCAGGCGGCCGGCCGTGCTTCATAAATTGAACAGAGCTCATTTTCCAAATAGGGACAAGGGATTCTCAACGCATAGTAGGATCGGTTGATGGGGTCGAGTTCTTCGTCCGGCACCGTCGTGGAGGCCTCAGCAATTTCGTTGAGACGGCTCCACAGGCCCTCGCGACTCAGGCGATCCTTCGTGTCGCTGAGGCGGTTCAGCAGATGGGTTCGTCGGTCCGTCGGCAGTTGCTCTATGTATTCTCGCAGCGCGAACGATTCCGGCGCGGAGAGCGGAACCAGCATGCGGCAGCAGGCGGCGCAGCCGATCCGGCAGGAAATGGTCCGACCTGCCTCGGTGGCGTGCTGGATTTCGAGCTGTGCGGCTTCTTCTCCCAGGCGGCGCGTGAACGGGACAATCGAGGTAATGGGGATGAATCCTGTCGGCACATCGACGGCTGTGGTCAGCCGTCCGACCGGGGTGTTCAGCGCAACCTCAAATCGTTCGACCATCACAACCCTTCCTCTCATGCTGCGGGATGATCGGCATCATAAAGTAGGCGGGACTTGCGAGACAAGCGCGAGTGGCGTGATCAGAATGTTGAATGTCGAAGTGTTCCCGTTCTGGACCCGTGCTGGTTCTTGCTCCCTCTCCGCTACAGCCCCATAATGTGGAAAAGGAGAACCGTATGGCGTTGTCCGGTCATGTGGTGGGTTTGCTGAAAGAATACATGGGGGACCTGGTCGAGCAGGCGAAGCAAGAGACGGCAGCCCATGCCTCCTTTGGTTTTTCTGCTACCCCCTATCGGTCGGATCATGCCCTGTCAGACTTGCTGGCTATTCTGGACGATCGTATTGAGTCTGAAGGGGTACAAGTCGGATTGCCGGACGGGTTTCTCCACCAGATGTGGGGGCTCTGTAACGATGCCCGTGCCCAGGTGACGGAACGCGTGTGGTTGGATCTGAACAGCAGCGATCAGCCGTTGTCGAAGGCCAGGGTTCGAGAGCTGACGTATCGCGCGCTGATTGCTGTTATTGAGACTTCAGGTTAGCAGGCTGCTGAAAAATGGGGGCCGGGGTAGCTGGGACAATCCCCTTGCTCGCAGAACGCGCACGGTGAAACTGTGCTCGTTCGATGCGCGCAGTTGGGATCATCCCACCTACCCCTTAAAAGTAACAACTCGCCTGCAGCTAGATCACAATCCCCGCCACTTCTGCCACTACTTCCCTGCTGTGTTGTAGCGCGATATCGTTCGGCAGGATATCAAACGGGTCGATGTTGTCCCAGCCTTCTCTCGGTAGATTCTGCGAGACGTACTCGCAGGGGGCCGAGTGTGACACGAAAGCCCTGCTTCGTGACTACTGGAACGGCGCGTGGGAGATGGCTGGCTGAACTCACAAGAAGAACCGAGGCAGGCCCGATCAGACGCTTGGTCCCAGTCGCGTTCTCGTAGGCGTTGCGGGCTTCTGTATCGATCTTTGTGGCCGACTCAGGAATGCCGAGGTGGACAGCCCATCGCTGCATCTCGACCGCTTCTTGGGGACCCGTATTGAAGATTCGACCATCTCCTCCTGTCAGCACCAGGGTGGGGGTATAACCTCGCTGGTAGAGGTCCACGCCGCAAGTCGTTCGATTTCTGGAATGGGAAGATGGCTCGGTGGTTGGTCGAAGCGATCAGGCGATGACAGCTGTGGGGGGATTGTACCAGGATTCGAGCGAACCGATCAGCGGGAAGGCGATTAACGGACTGGATAGCGTCACGAGGAGAAGCAGGGAAGACATGAGGAGTTGGCGCACCCACCGCAGGCGTGTCGGCGAGAACGGGAAGAGGGCCAGGATTGTCGCCGCGCCGAGGAGCAGCACGACCCACGTCAGCGGGTAGAGACCGTACTTGACGAACTTATACAGACCGAAGAAGAATGGGGTCAGTTCCATCGGCAGATCTCAGCCGAACATGAGGCATCGCCGACAGCATACACGGAGCGAGTCAAATGACCAAGCCGGAGGAGGGTGACGCGATGACACAAGGGCGCCGCTACTGGCTCATGAAATCAGAACCCCGCGCCTTTTCGATCGAAGATCTTGAGAAGTCTCCTAAGCGGACGACCTGCTGGGATGGCGTGCGGAACTATCAGGCGCGCAACTTCATGCGTGCGATGGCCGTCGGCGACCAGGTGCTTTTTTATCATAGCAATGCCGAACCGCCGGCTGTCGTGGGGATTGCGGAAGTCGTGCGGACCGCCTATCCCGATGAAACGCAGTTCGACAAGACCAGCCACCATTATGATCCAGCCAGTGTTCCCGCTTCTCCACGGTGGGAGATGGTGGACATTCAGCACCGTCAAACATTTAAGACGAGTCTGTCGCTCGATCGACTGAGGCAGGAACCGAAGCTAAAGGGCATGGTCTTGTTGCGAAAAGGTTCCCGCCTCTCCGTCCAGCCGGTAACGGAGGCAGAGTGGGCGGTAGTGTTAAAACTTGCCGGAGCTAAGATCCTCTAGCGGCGTGAATAGTGCAGGTTTCAGATCGGATGGTTCCCAAGTCTGAAGCGATGGGGAAATACATCGGCAGGATGCTCAAAAAGGCCGTTCAGCAAGGCCGCAGGCGAATCGAAACCGGAGGCGTAGCATTCTCACCCGCCCAACCCCGAGCTGTCAGAACAGCTCTTTTCCCGTGTGGGGTACGTTGAGGATTTCGATGAGCCGAGAACGAAGCTGGCGGACTTTTTCAGCATCCGATTAGGTTTTGGCTTTGCCGTTGTCAAGATGCCGATGCTGCCAGTCGAGCCAGGCATGGCCCAATTCGTGAGCGAGAATGTAGCGTCGTCTGGTCACAGGCAAGCGCTTGCGAAGATAGATGGTCTTCGTGGCGTCGTCCCAGATTCCATCGGCATTCGGATCCCGACGGTCCATGTCGGTATCGGACAGTTGTCGGATAGAGATCCGATAACCGAACGGAAGCACGACTCGAGAGGGCATACGCAACATCTTTGCTGCTCCTGATAGTGAGTCAGCGTATCACAAACCCCTCTCTCGCTTCACGGCCATTATGTCTTTATAAATCAATATGTTGTGAGATATTTCGTTCAAAAATACAGGAATGTGCCGGTCTTTCCTTATCAGAATATTCAGACGACTTCCGGTGTGCTGAGCCTACATCTCTCTTAGCAAGGCTGCTCATACTGCAGAAAAAGCATTGTTGGTTTTCAGCGTGGTGACCCAATAACTCACGATGCTGGAAATGAGAAGTGCTTCATTGGCGACCTGGAGCAGGAGTATACTGACCGCACATGAGGTCTACCATGCAACGTGTGCTCGTCCTGGGTGCTGGAAAGATCGGGTCCCTGGTTGCCTGCCTTTTATCAGAGAGCGGCGACTACGAGGTCTGTCTTGGCGACATCAGTTTCGATACTCCCAAGCGGTTAGTCGAAGACCTTGGTCTCTCGCGAGTGACGCCCCTGCTCCTCGATGTCCGACATCCCGACGCCGTCAGCGCATATTTGACGGCGCATCGATGCGATGCGGTCCTGTCGAGCCTCCCGTATTTCTGCAACCCGGTTGTCGCCGGATTGGCTCGGGAGCACCGGCTTCACTATTTTGACCTGACGGAGGACGTCGAGGTAACCAATCAGGTCAAGGTCTTGAGCACCGATTCGCCGCAAGCGTTCGTGCCGCAATGCGGTCTTGCCCCGGGTTTCATCAGCATTGCGGCGCATGACTTGATGACGCATTTTGACACGGTGGATACGGTCAAAATGCGGGTCGGAGCCTTGCCGGTTCATCCCAGCAATGCCCTCAAGTATTCGCTGACCTGGTCCACCGATGGGTTGATCAACGAGTACGGCAACACCTGTTATGGAATTGAGGAAGGAGAGAAGGTGCCTCTTCTGCCCCTCGAAGGGTATGAGACGATCGAAGTGGACGGACTTCTGTACGAAGCGTTCAACACGTCCGGAGGGTTGGGAACGTTAGCCGATACCTATGCAGGGAAAGTCCGGACCATGAACTACAAGACGCTGCGGTATCCGGGCCATTGCGAGAAAATTCACCTCCTGATGAACGATCTCAAGCTGAACGAAGACCGTGAAACACTCAAACGAATTCTCGAACGGGCGGTTCCCCAGACATTGCAAGATGTCGTGCTGATTTATACCTCCGTCATGGGTATAAGGGAAGGCGCCTTGTTCGAGGAGAACTATGTGAAGAAAATCTATCCCCAGTGCATTAAAAAGAAACTGTGGTCTGCCATTCAAGTGACCACCGCTTCGAGCCTCTGTGCCGTAGCCGACCTGGTCTTGGCGGCGCCGGACCAATACAAAGGATTCGTGACCCAGGAATCGTTTCCCCTACAAGACGTGCTTAACAATCGGTTTGGAGCCTGTTATCGATGATAGCTATCGCGGAAATTTTGAAGAAATTGGGTTTGAGTGCCATCAACGCCGGAGGGAGTACCGGGGTCCATTGGTGGGCTGCCGGCGAGAACACATCGTTGCTGGAATCCGTGAATCCGGCGACCGGCGAGCCGATTGCAAAAATTCGACCCTGTTCAGCCGATGACTATGAGCACATCGTGCGGGAGTCCGCTGCGGCATTTCAGCAATGGAGGCTCGTCCCGGCTCCCAAGCGGGGAGAACTCGTCCGGTTGATCGGCGCTGCGTTGCGAGAGCACAAAGACTTGCTCGGCTCGCTGGTGTCGCTCGAAGTCGGCAAGATTAAAGCGGAAGGGGATGGCGAAGTTCAGGAAATGATCGATATGGCTGACTTTGCCGTGGGCCAGTCACGCATGTTGTATGGCACGACGATGCATTCCGAACGGGCGCAGCATCGGATGTCGGAACAATGGCATCCGCTCGGACCGGTCGGCGTCATTACAGCCTTCAATTTTCCAGTGGCAGTCTGGGCCTGGAACGCGTTTCTGGCCGCGATTGCCGGAGATACGGTTGTGTGGAAGCCTTCACCGAAAGCGCCGCTCTGTGCGATCGCGGTGCAGCACCTCTGCAACCGAGTGATGGAACAACAGGGCTACCGAGGGATCTTCTCGCTGATCGTGACGGCCGAGAAGTCTGTCGCAGAGATGTTGGTCCAGGATCACCGATTCCCGTTGATTTCGTTCACCGGGTCCGTACCGGTCGGTCGAGCTGTGGCTTCGACCGTCGCACAACGGTTGGGGCGGACGCTCTTGGAGCTGAGCGGGAACAACGCGATCATCGTGGATGAGACGGCGGACCTCTC
>DATIQH010000490.1:0-25159 GCA_035471155.1 Nitrospiraceae bacterium
AAGGACGTCATCTGTTATGTCGAAGAATGGACGGTCGAGTCTCCTGAGGATTTCGAGCAACTGGACGAGTGGTCCACGGAAGATGTGACCTTGATCCATGTCCGAGAGAATTGGCACGGCGATTTTTTTCTCCTGGCCGGGGCCTACCATACTACGTACCAGCGTTATCAGGATGTGGGCACGTACTGCTCGATCAGCCATCCCTGGCGCATTCGAGATCCGTTACGGTTGCACGACCCCCGCAGCATGCTTTGGCTTGGATTTCGCCATGCCCATTCGTTTATCCGTATCCGGCTTCAAACGAAAGAGGTCATCACCCCCGGCGAAACGCGGGGTGATGCCGAGCGGGCGCAGTGGCTGGAGGAACGGCGCACGGCGTTCCTCGAAGCGATCACGCTGTTGGAGCTTCCCATCGAGACGTTGGTTGAAAAGCAGCAGTTGATATTGCGTCCTGTCGATCCCTCCGCGGCTTTTTTCTGCTCCTGGCCCGATGCCTTTGGGCCCTGTCAGTTTGAGTACAACACGGCAGATGCGTACGAGTTCCTCGTGCCGGCCAGTAAATTGGCCGCGACTTCTGCATCGGAACCAGCTGGCGTTCGGGCCTATCTGACAGGTTTTTCTGAGGACACACTCAGTGACTTTCAAGCGATTGAACCTGCTGCTCGCACTGTCTACCGCTGTTCGGTGCATTGTCCGCTCAACGACCTGCCGGAGATTCGATCGGTGGTCGAACCCGATGGCCGTCTCTACAGCACGCTCTGTGAGTTTCAAACACAGGAACTGCTTCCCGAATGTGAGGACGCCTCGGCGATCATCGGCGTGGTTGGATCGCGCGCGGGTTTTGGTATCGAGGCCCGTTTGAATAAGGCGCCACTGAAAGAAGAGGCGATGGTGGGGTGGTTGGAACGACTCATCGGCCACCCGGTTGTCTATGCGCCCTTGCCCGCATTTGTCTGATCTGCCGTGAAGCGTGATGGAAGAGGCGTTTCGCACGGGCAACAACGAAGAAGCCGTCGTTGTCGCCGGCGGGATGCCGAGACCCTGTTCCTGAAACCAACTTTTCATTGAACAAACCGGGGAGATTTCGCACAGTGAGGGCATGAGCCCGCTGGCCAAGGTCCAATCCATTCTCGCCAAGCCTGTCATGTCGGCCCTGTTCTTTGCCTCAGGCGTCACCTACGATACCTTGACGCTGACGCGCATCGATCGCCTGCAGGATAATTTGATTCTCCTGCTCTATCTCGTGGCGCTTGGGTTTCTCATCGTTCTCACCGGCCGGCTTGGCGTGGCTGCGGTGGAACCGGCCACAATCGAATCCCAGGGCTCGCCGTTCGCCCGATTCCTGATCAAGGCCCGGCCCTATTATCCCATGGCGATGCAGTTTCTCCTCGGTGGGCTCTTCAGCGCCTATGCCGTGTTTTATTCGCGCAGTGCGACACTCACACTCACAGGGGTCTTCTTAGGCGTGCTTGTTCTACTGCTGATGGCTAATGAATTCTTGCGCGACCGCCTCTCGAATATACGCCTCCTCGTCGCGTTGTACGCGTTGGCCAGCTTCAGCTTTTTCACGTTCTTCCTGCCCGTCATGGCCGGGACGATCGGAACGTGGGTGTTCCTGCTTGGAGCTGCGCTGAGCGTGGGGGTCACCCTGCACGTGGTGCAGTTGATCTATCGACGCAATCCCGACCGATCGCAGAAGGAGGCGGTATTGGTCGGAGGACCAGCCGTTGCCCTCATTGGCCTTCTGGTCGGGTTCTATTTCTTGAATTGGATTCCGCCTGTGCCGCTCTCGATGAAGTTCGGCGGCATGTATCGCGAGGTTCAGAAGCAAGACGACCGGTTTGTGCTCAGCTTCGACCGAGCGTGGTATCAAGTGTGGAAGCGCTCGCAGAATCCCTTCCCAGCCGATGAGCCAATCTATTGCTTCACCGCCGTCTTTGCTCCGGTGGCGCTGAACACGACGGTCTATCACCATTGGTACTTCCGGAGGAACAGCAGCAGGCCCTTCATCCATGCAGACAAGATTCCGATTAAAATTGCCGGCGGACGGGAAGGCGGCTACCGGGCCTATACGTTCAAACAACGGCTCGATCCGGGGGACTGGCGCGTGGACGTGGAAACCGAAGACGGACGAGTGGTTGGGCAAGTCTCTGTCGAGGTGGCTGAACGGGGAGAGCCCGAGGCCGCACCTAGAACATTTTTATATTAAACTATGAAACACCTTAGTGGTCTCAAGTTGCTCGAAGAACTGGAGGGGGTGGGGCCGCCGTCCCGGAAGGGCGACCGTGTCGTCTACAACAGCAGATTGTTCTTAAACAAAGGCGACGAGGTTCCGCTGAATGCGAAACAGGTGGAGTGCCTTCCCAAAGCCATGATTCGAGTCGAAGGAGGCGTCACATTCGTTGACCACACAACCGTACTTGGAGGCCGTCAGGTGATTGCCGGAATCGAGCATGCCTTGATGAGCATGAAAGTCGGCGGATATAGGAAAGTCCGCGTGAGCCCTCACCTGGCCTATCGAGATACAGGCATTCCGGACCTCATTCCTCCAGGTGCAGTGTTGATTTGTGAGATATGGTTGCGCGACATTGTGAGAGCCCATCCCTCATAAGACGCAACTAGGTATCGCATGAGACCTCGTACTTTAGGATCCTGCCCCTCCAGTCCCAACTGCGTCTCGACTCAAGCACAGGACGAAGGCCATGCCATCGCGCCTTTTCGCTATCGTAAGTCTCGTGCGGAGGCGAAAGAGGCATTGAAGGAAATCATCCGCTCCTTGCCGCGCATGAAACTTGTTGAGGAAGACGAGGCCTATCTTCACTACGAGGCTACCAGCCTGTTACTTCGCTTCGTTGACGATGTCGAGTTTCTGTTCGACGACGAGACCAACACGATCCACTTCCGTTCCGCCTCACGTACCGGCTACGGCGATCTAGGAGTCAACCGCAAGCGCATGGAGCAGGTGCGCGCCCTTGTGGAACAACGACTGTAGATCTTTTCGGCAATTTCCTTTGGAGTTGAGGGACCTCTTGCTACGATGTCGAAAACAGGAGGCCGGAATCATGGGGTTCAAGCGAAAAGGGGCACGTGTCGAGGTAAGCCGGGGTGGACGGTTACAGCGGGGAGGGCTCTCAGCGCCGTGCAAGGTTCTGGATGTCAGCGAGACAGGTGTCCGGATTGAAAGCCGTTTGTTCGTGAAAAGCGGCGACGTGCTCCAACTCGCGATCGAACTTGACCAAGGGAGAACACTAAGCTGTGGCTTGCAAGTTATTCATGTGCGGTCCCCTAAGTTTGGAGCGAAAATCACCTCGATCAGCCAGGAGGATAGGGAGAGACTCAACCATATCTTCGACGATCATGTGCAGACCAGTTACTCACGCCAGTAGCCGCTCCGCGCGATACCATACGATAGGCCATGCCAGGCCTCAGTGCTCTTCCCCCTCCTGGGAAATTGTCCGCAAAGGACAGCCTAACTTCATCAGAGATCTACGGGACCACGCTTCTGTTTTTAGGACCACAGATCAAAAGGGTACTTGACAGGTTGTTCAAAAAGGCCGTCCAACAAGGCCGCAGCGAGTGAAGGGCCGAGGCGTACCCTCTGGGTACGTTGAGGGTCTGAACGATGCGAGAACGAAGTTGGTGGGCTTTTTCAACAGCCTGTCAGTGCGCGGGACTGGGTGGTTTCGGGCCAAGCCTGGTCGTGTGCTGAAAGATGCACTTCGGGCAGGTGTAGTGGACGAACTGTTTGCCGCCGACCAGCCGCTTCTTCATCGCCACCCGGCACCATGTGCAGAGGCGATCGGGGAGATCAGCTGATGACGGAATCGGATCGGATATCGATGAGGAGATGTTAGCCATGTGCGGCATTCTCCCCGACCACTGAGAACCTTGTCAATCGATCGAGTCACCCCTGAATACCGAGTGCGAAAAAAAGTATCTGTATTCTCACTCATATGAAAAGTTTCGTGATATAGTCCGGAACAACGGTCCCTCGTCACGGTTTTTTCACCCTCCTAACAGAAAGGTGTATAATATCTATGAGTAGCCCAACTGATTCCGAGTCCGCGATCTTTCCAACCGAGTCCCCAGTAGCTGCGTCCATTGCTCCCCAGGAGATGGTGGGTGATGGGAAAGCGTGGGGACTTTGCACTGCCCTCGATCTTCAAGATTGTAACCCCGACCTGATCCGCAATGTCGACCATATTCGCCGCTATGTCGTCGAGCTGTGCGAGCTCATCGATATGAAGCGTTTTGGCGAATGCCAGGTCGTCGATTTTGGTTCAGGCCGCGTCGCCGGCTATTCTATGGTGCAGTTGATCTCGACCTCGTTGATCAGTGGCCACTTTGCGAACGATACGAACAATGCCTATCTCGATATTTTCAGCTGCAAGGGCTACGACCCTGCCGTTGTCGAGGCATTCTCTAAAGATTTTTTCGGCGCGCGTCGCAGTACGACGACGGTCACGCTCCGGTATTAGAACAAGACCGGGAGCCACGGCACGCGGCTCCCGGTCTTGACTCGAACAGCCCTCGCCCGCCCACACGCTATGAACCCCAGCACAGTCAAAGAGTTCTTTCAGTGTCTCCCGGATCGGCTCGATTCAGATGCCGCCGAAGATCTTGACGCGATCTATCAGTTCGAATTGAGTGGCGCGCAGGGCGGGCAGTACATTCTCACGATCCGGGAAGGGGCCTGTCAGATTGCAGAGGGGACGCATGCGAACCCTCACGTTGTGCTCTCGATGGCAGGAGAGGATTGCATCAAGATTCTGAAGGGCCAGTTGAGCGGGACCGCTGTCGCCATGTCGGGGCGGCTCAAGATCAGCGGGGACATCGGCTTGGCAATGCAACTGAAGGCGCTCTTTCCAACTATCAAGTAACATCTCCGCAGCATGGCCGAGCGAGACTGGCGGGACGGGCGAGACTAGTCATGCAAGGTGGGAAGCCAATCGGTTCACGTCGCGCTTTTCTCGCAAGTCTCGCCCTTCACGCGCCGTGGCGCTATCGGCTAGCCGGTTCTGCCGGCATCCAGTCGACCTCCTCCGGGGCCTTGTCCGCATGGCGGGGGAACCGTTCTTCCAACATCACATAAATCGTGGGGACGAGAAAGAGCGTGAGGATTGTCGAGAAGCTGAGTCCTCCGACGACCGTACGCGCCAATGGGGCGTTGGTTTCTCCGCCGGTGCCCCAGCCGATGGCCATGGGGAGCAGCCCCAGAACGGTGGCCAGGGAGGTCATCAAAATGGGCCGGAGCCTCGTCCGCGCAGCCGTGACCGCTGCATCGTGTAACTCCCGCCCTCGCCGACGCAGCACGTTCGTATAATCGACCAGTAGGACGCCGTTTGAAACCACAATGCCCAGCATCATGATGATGCCCATCATCGACGTGGTGGAGAGGGTGGTATCGGTCAGGAAGAGGATCAGGATCACGCCGGGGAAGCCCATCGGGACCGCAAACATGATGACGAAGGGATCGATCAGCGATTTGAACTGCGCAGCCATCACCATGTATACGAGAGCGAGCGCCAGGACCGTGGCAAACAGCAGACCTTCAAAGGTTTCTCGCTGTTGTTGAATTTGGCCGGCCAACCGGATGCTGAAGCCGGTGGGGAGCTGGATCTTGGCTAAGCCCGCCTCCAGATCGGCGGCGACGGCGCCGAGGTCCCGGTCTACAGGGTTCGCGGTTACATGGACCACCCGCTGAAAGTATTTGCGATCGATCTTCACCGGGCCGGCATTGAGCTTGAGCGAGGCGACGTTCTTGAGCAGGACTGGTTCTCCGGCTCGTGTGGTCAACACGATGTTCTCAATGTCCGTGAGATCCTTCCGGTGTTCTTCTGCGAGCCAGACACTGATGAAGTATTCGTTCCCATTTTGAGGGTCGGTGTAGATGATAGGGTCGGTTGCGCCGTTGCCGTTGAGTGAGAAGAGCACGGCGGTAGCGACATCCGTTTCGCTGATACCAAGGAGAGCAGCTTTCTCGCGATCCACCACCACGTTGACCTCGGGATAGTTCTCCTCACGGCTGACTTCGATGTCCGCGAGGCCTGGTATTTGGTGCATCATGCTTTCGACCTGCCGGATGACCTCGCGCGCGTGGGCTAAATCGTAGCCGTAGATTTCCACGTCGACGGATTTTTGCGACCCAAAGCTGGTGATTCGTTTGATGAGCCCGCCCGGATCGAACGACATCGAGACGCCCGGAAAGAGTTGTAAGACCTTGGGTCTCACGTCGTTCATGATTTGCACTTGGTTTCTTGTCCGTTTGTCCGGCGTCACTAGATGGACGGAGATGCTTGATGTATGGGGGCCGGTGTTCGGGTTGAACAGGGAGGAACGCCCCTGCGCTAATACGCCGGTACTGGACACGATGGTTTCCAGTTCTTCGGCAGGGATCTGTGCCCGCAATACCCGTTCGACCTCGGCCACTTGCTGCTCGGTTTTCTCCACTCGCTGACCGACGGGTGCGCGTAGGACGATGCGGAACTGGCTTTCATCCGACACCGGCAAAAACTCCGTACCGATTTTGGGCGCCAATGCGAGCGAAGCGGCGAAAAGGAGCAGGACGCCAACGATGAAGCGCCAGCGATGGGTCAAGACCCAGCGAAGCGATACCTCATAGCCTTTGTCCATCGACTCGTACCGTTGGCGGCTCCAATCCATCAGGCGCACGAACCAGGCCGGCATCGAACGGTGAGACTCCCGTTCCGGCTTGAGGAACTTGTAGCAGAGTGCCGGGGTGACCGTGCGGGAGACGAAAAAGGAGGTGAACAGCGAGATCGCGATCGTGATGGTCAGGGGAATCAGCAGCAAGCGGGCAATCCCGGCGACGAAGAAAATCGGGAGAAAGACGACCACCGTAGTGATCGTCGACGCGAGAATGGGCATCGCCACCTCGCGGGCCGCTTCCAGGATCGCTTGCCAGCGGCGGGACGAGGTGTTGAGATGGCGTTGAATGTTCTCGAGTTCTACGATGGAATCGTCGACGAGCCGGCCGATTCCGAGGGCTAGGCCTCCCAGGGTGAACACGTTCAGGGTCTGTCCGGAGAAGTACAGCACGATGAAGGTCACCATAATCGAGAGGGGAATGGCGACGGAAATGATCAGCGTGCTCGTAAAATTACGGAGGAAAATCAAAATGACCAATGCGGCCAGCAGCGATCCGTGCAACGCCTGTTCGATGAGGTTGCTGATCGATTGGCGGATATAGACCGATTGGTCGAAGGATATCCCGATCTTCACGCCGGGAGGAATGCCGATGAGCTTCGGCAAAGTCTTACGCAGCGTGTCCACCACCGCCACGGTATTGGCGATCGGCTGTTTATTGACGCGTAAGTACACGGCTCTGGCCCCGTCCGTTCTGACGATGTTGGTCTGAATGTCCGACGAATCGGTCACGGTCCCGACATCCCTTACGCGCACAGGGCTACCCTGTGGGTTGACTTTGACGATCACGTCTTGAATCGGGTCGACTGTGCGGAACTGATTATTGGTGAAGACGTTGTAGTCCAGATTGCCGGCTTTGATGTCGCCCGAGGGGAGAATGAGGTTGGCCGCCTTCACGGATTTGACGACATCGAGGATTGAGAGGCTCCGGGCGTTCAGGAGCGCCGGGTCGAGGCTGATATTGATCTGACGGATCTTCCCGCCTTCCACGGTGGCGGCGGCGACGTTGGCGATTTGTTCGATCTGCGGAGCGATGGTGTTCGAGGCCAGGTCGTATAGCGCCCGTTCATCGAGGTCGTCGCTGGAGACCGTGACGAGGGAGACGGGGATATTGGAGACGTCGAACTTGACGATGAAGGGTTGCCCAATGCCCGGCGGGAGGCTATTGAGAATTTGGGTGACGCGCTGCATCACCTCCATCTGGCCGACATTGATGTCTGCGCCCCAGTTGAACCAGATCTGCACCGCGCCGATGCCTTGCTTTGCGAACGACTCGACATGTTCGACGTTCGATGCGGAACTGACGGCTTTCTCGATGGGATAGACGACGCTTTGTTCGATGTCAAGCGGCGGCGCGCCTTTATAGATGACGCCGACGAAGGCGACGGGCACTTGAATCTGCGGGAAGAGATCGACCGGGAGCCGCTGCGCGGAGGTGCCACCCAGGATGACCATGGCCAGGGATAGCATCAGGATGCCGATGCGGTTGCGAAGTGCGAGGAGGGTCAGCCACATGATGGAAGTGCTGAGTGCTGGGTGCTGAGTACTGTGTACGAGATCATTTCAGGTATATCCAAGATGCTCTTCCGTGCTGTCTTCATTGATGCATTCAACTCAGCACTCAGGACTGAGTGAGCGGCTGCGTCTGCACGGGGGCGCCGTCGTGTACGAGGTCTTTCCCTGAGACGATCACCTGTTCCGATCCGTCCAATCCCTTGGTGATTTCCACCCGGTTTTCGTCGCGGGCTCCGATTTCCACCGGCACCCGTTTGGCCTTTCCTTCGCGCACAATGTAGACATATTGGGAATCTTCCAATCGGCTCACGGCGTCGATGGGGACCTGAATCGCGTTGTGATGGGTGCCGACCAAGACTTCTACACGGGCGAACATGCCACCTTTCAAGACATGGTCTTTGTTGGGGAGATCCACCTCGATTGTCATTGTGCGGGTGGCTCGGTTCAGTGCCTGGACGATACGGGTGACCGTGCCTTCGAAGACGCGATGGGGATAGGCCTCGGCGCGAACTTCTGCTTTTTGGCCCACCTGGATGAGCGGGACGTCTTTCTCGACGACCTCGATCAGAATGCGGACCGTCTGAATTTCATGGAGGGTGAGAATCCCGCGTGAGACGGTGGAGGTGCCGGCGGTTGCCCCGCTCACATAGGAGCCGAGATCGAGGTTGCGCTCGGCCACATAGCCTGGGAAGGGCGCACGGATATAGGAGTAGGCCAGGTTCGTCTCGGCCTGCGCTAGTGCGACCTCCAACTGCTGAACCTGCGCGCGGAGTGAATCGAGCGCTGCCGTCGCCGCGTCGTACGAGACCTGGGCGTTGTCCAGATCTTGCTGCGAGACAAACTGGTCCTTGATCAACGTTTGCATTCGATTGAGCGTGAGGGTGGCGTTGCGCACACTGGCGTCCTGCTGCGCGACTCTCGCTCTGGCTGCAGCCAGGTTGGCCTTGGCCTGGCTGACGGCATGCCGGTAATCCGTGTGATCGATCTCGATCAAAAGCTGGTTGGCTTTGACCAGGTCGCCTTTCTCGACGTAGACCTTTGCGATGTACCCGTCGACTCGAGAAAACAGATTGACCGCTTGGTTGGGGGTGATGTCGGCGGTATAGGTGAGTCGAACGTCGAGGTCCTGTTTCAGCGGCGCCGCTGTGGCGACGGTGATGACACGGGCTTTGCGAGTATCGGTCTTCGCGCCGCTGCTGAGGCGAAACACGACGAGAGCCGAGACGGCAAAGAAAATGATCACCCCGAGCGTGACAATCGGATGTTGCTTCAGGGGGTTCATCGCGAACGCCTCCCCGGCTTCTTGATCAATCCGGTGAGGAAGAGATCGACGTAGGTTGCCACCGTGTCCTCATGGGATTGATGCATCGGGACTCCAAAGATTTCGTGCAGCAGACGGTGGTGGACGACCATGCCGATGAACGCGCGGGCTGCCAGGAGAGGATCGACCGGGCGAAACGCGCCGTCGTCAATTCTTGTGCGAATGTAAGCGGCGAGGTGATCGTAGAACACCTTGTGGTGCTTGCCGAAGAACATCTCGGATAGTTCGTGTCCTTCGAGGGCGCTGAACAAGAGGAGCCGCAAGAGCGTCGAATCGACACCTGGTCGAATGCGATAGCTCGCAATCATCGTAAATACGCGATGGTCGTCGTGTTTTTTGGCCGCCGCCTCCACGGCTTCGAGCAGCTCGTTGACGGTGACTTTTTCTGCAAGGATTGCCGCGTAGAGCGTCCGTTTCGTCGGAAAGTATTTGAAGACCAGGGCTTCGCTTACGCCTGCCGCTTTGGCAATTTCTTTTGTGGTCGTGCCATTGAACCCTTTCGCGGCGAAGAGCGAAGCAGCGGCCACGATGAGGCTGGCCTGACGATCGCGCGCAGAAGCCCGCAGCCCCCCATTCGTGGTCTGTGTGGTTCGTTTTTTCATGGTAAGTAAGTGCTCACTCACCAAGATCCTAGCACGCAACGTTTCCAGAGGACAATCATTGCTTGGAACTGCAAGAGAGCTGCTCAGGCGGGACGTAGCGTATGTCGTGGGTAGTGAAGGTTCGTCGCAGCAGAAGAGCTCAAGAGTGATGTGAGCTAGGGTAGAGATTTAAGATGTCGCCGTCGAGGACCCGAAGAGTCGATAAGCTGTTGAAAAGCGGACCACTGAACAGAGACCCGCTGATTCACCCTGCAGTCAGTGGCCTGAACTGGGCGGTGGGTCGTTACTCGTTCGGCTGTTCTTTGTCGTACGGTCAGCGAGTGCTCTGTGAGTCGGCGATCGACCTAATTGGAATGCGAGAGATTCGAGTGCAAGAAGTAACCGAGTCGGTTTCGTTCCCGTAGGTTCATCTTCAGGATCTCAACCCCAAACCGACGTCCTGAGGTCCATACCACCCTCGTTTCCATCACAAACAGTGGGTCCTGGCCATCGGGGAGATAGAGAAAAATCGTCAGTTCCATTCCCGGCGTGACCGGGGTGTTGCCGCGAATGCCCAATCCCGTGGGCGAGAGATCCGTGACCATGCCATCGCCCATGAGGATCTCGCCGGAAGGGTCTTCAGCTGAGTACATCAATCCGAACTCAACCGAGGGCCGAGGGTCTTGCCTCCGATTGAACGTTTCCGCCAAAGAGGGAAGGCCATTTCCATATGCGACCTGTGTTCGTTTCATGGGGCGCCTCCTTGTTCTGTTGTGGCCTGAGTGACTGACGAGAGTTTATAAGTAGAATCGCAGATGATTTTTCTCCTCTAACGTCAGGGTCGCCATCTTCACTCCAAATCGATTTCCGTCAACCCAGGAGACCTGGCTCCGGGTAATGCAGAAAGGCTCTTCCATTCCAGGAAGAGCGATGAAGATGGTCACTTCCGTGCCGGGTGTGACCGACCGACTCCCACGAATGCCGACCCCGCTCGATGAGAGATCTGTGACAACGCCGTCACCGATCAGCATCTTGCCGGAAGCCATGCAGGAATAGATCAAGGAGCAGAATGTCGGAGTACGGCTGCCATGCCGACGATCGGACTGGCCGGGGAGTTCACCAGCTGTGGTGACAGGAGTGGTGGTGGAAGGATCCATAACTTTCTCCGTGACGTTGGACCGATGCTTAGATGATCCGGAATGCCGTTCTTTGATCGCCGAGTGACGACAAGCTGATATTTTTCCAGATAACATCTTGCAGCCGCTTTCTTTCTTCCGATGACAGCTTGGGAAATTTGACGGCAAACGAGTCTGTGGAGATCCAGGAAACGAAGGCGTCGGTAATGCGCATGGGGGCCTGTCCATCCTCAAGATCTAGATGCAGAGTGAGGCGGCTACCCAGGGAACTCTGGGCTATGCCTAAGATCTTGCATCCGGTTTTGGAAAGGTTCTTCAAGATCCCCTCCCCTGCGACAATTCGTGCTCCTTCTTCTCCGGAGTAGGTGATTCGGTATCGAATTGGAACCCGTTCGGCATACCGCCGATCCAAGAGCGAATGAGCTTTTTGCTGGTTGGTCTTGAGAATGGGGTGGGCCAGTTTCATCGGTTCCTCCTCAGTGGTTCTCTGTCGAGGGTCTTCTATCCTCCCGCGACAGTTTGAGAGTACCGCGTTCAATAATTTCAACAATCACCAAATAGAGGGGAGAGTGGCCCCATCAGAAGAGGGGTATGGGGGTGGGTGTCCTGGCACAACTGGCGCTGGTTTCCAGGCAGGATGCTGAAAAAGTCACCCTTCTCACCCGCCCGACCCTGGCGCGCCGAGACGCGCCCTTTTCCATGCATCGTTCTCGCTTCGAAAGCATCCTCAACGTAGCCCACTCGGAGAACAAGCTGTCTTGGCAGCTTGGGGTGGGCGGGTGAGAAGAGGTACGCTTCCGGTGCTTTCGTCGGCTGCGGCCTTGCTGGACGGCCATTTTGAGCATCTTGCAGCGATGGTGAGCCCCATGCCCTCGGGGGGGGGCAGCAAGGCAGATGGTGTGAGAGCGAATGTCGAGTGACTCCCGGCGAGTTTTGTGGAAGGCTTTGAAGATGGACTACCGCGTCGAAGCTGCCAGCTAAATGAGTGGAGAAGATCAATCAGCGGGTGGGGTGACGACCGTCAAAACACGGTGGCTGAATTATTGCTGTCGGTCATTTTTCGGCGAAGTTCCTGGCTCTCGAAGAAAATGATGCCCCGATCGGTGCCGGTCTCGTATCGGAGGTTCACATCGGTTTCGAATCCGGTCCAGCTAAAGAATTTTACGGAGCCTCCGGCGATCTGTCCCGGCGTGCGATCCAGCGGACCATAGAGGGATTGAAGGTAGGCAAGAATTTGATCGTGGGTGGCCTTGCCCTGGTAGCGGACCGTAACACGCGCGAACTTGCCCTCGGAGGTCCCGAATCGCATGGAGTCGACCCGTACGGTGCCAAGCGAAGGAACCGTGGTCTTCAGCTCATAGGTTTGAGACGGGCCGGTGTCCTCGACTTTCACAAAGGCGTCGGTTTCTGAAAATGTTGCGCCCCAGGGGATCCCCTCAAACCCGTTCGGATCGTTCTGCATCGGCACAGCCGATGCCGGGGCGACCTGCAGGATACATAAAAAGAAAAGGCCGCTAAGGGAAATGCGACAGATCCAAGGGAATGTGTGAGGCCGGCGAGGCATGTTACTCTGCTGAGTCGGTGATATGGTCGTTGAACCGAGGCGCGAGGTTGCGGCTGTCGATAAACACAAATCCCCGCTCCGTATTGGCATGGTAGGTCACGTTGATCTCGGTATCGGTCCCCCGCCACGTATACTGCTGATTGAGGCCCCGCATCATCTGTCCTGGGACACGTTCGAGCGAACCGAACTGTCGCTCCAGATAGGCAAGGATCTGTTTGTGCCGATCCTCACCCTGATAGTGGATGGTCACGCGGGCGAATTGTTCATCGACCGACAACAGTCGGAGACTTTCGACGGGGATTCCGGCATACGATGGCGCGCTTTCTCTCAATCGGTATTCGTTCACATGTGGGCCTGCTCTGGTGATTTCCAAGTCCGGCCTCGCGGTCAGGGCAACACCCCACGCGAGGCTCTGAAAACCGTTCGGGTCGTTCACCATCGGGACCGCATGGGCGAGAACAGGGCAGGTCAGATACAATGAGAACCCCAGCAGGGCAACGTAGAGGCCTGTGTAATTTCTTTGCTGTCCGATCATGATAAAAGGCTACCATGGCTATTCGCATGGCGCAACTCCCTCAGTTTGTTGAGAATGCCCAAAGGCATAGCTTATAATGCGCCGGTTTTTCCCTGGTACAGAGAGGTGAGGAGCCGATCAGATGATTGAAAGCGATGTGTTTGTCCAAGCGCTACAAGATATCGGAGTGGATTTCTTTACGGGGGTCCCGGATTCGATTCTGGGCGGGATCATTGCCGAGTTGATGGAGCGGCGTCTCTACACTCCAGCCGTTCGCGAAGATGAAGCGGTGGCCATGGCAGCCGGGGCCTATATGGCGGGCAAAATTCCCGCCGTCTTGATGCAAAACTCAGGGCTCGGGACATCCCTGAATACGCTCATTTCCCTCAACTATATCTATCAGCAGCCCTGCATCCTGATCGTGTCTTGGCGTGGTCAAGGTGGCAAAGATGCGCCCGAGCATCTCGTGATGGGCGAAGTCATGCCGCAGTTTCTGGATACGATGAAGATCCCGCATCGGACGTTGACGGAAAAGACGGCCATCGACGATCTCAGGTGGGTAGCCGAGACCTTCATGAAGAAACGGATTCCCGTGGCGTTGAATATTACAAAGGGTGTCGTGAAGGGATTGCATCCATGAGGCCGGAAGAAGGCACGATGCAGAGCCGGGCTATGGCGATGGCCGCGTTGCTGGAATTACTCACCGACCAGCCGGTCATTATTTGTAACGGATTTCCCTCCCGCGAGGCGCAGAAGATCGCCGACCGACCGACGCATTTCTATATGATCGGGTCGATGGGATCGGCGGCGGCAATTGGGCTGGGCGTGGCGTTGTCGAAGCCGAATAAACAAGTCGTCGTTTTCGACGGCGATGGAAACGTCCTCATGGGCATGGGGACGCTTGCGACAGTGGGGGCGCTGAAGCCGAAGAACTTCATTCATGTGGTGTTCGACAACGAAGTCTACGGCACAACCGGCAATCAGCCGACGATTTCCAATGTGGTCCCGCTTGAGAAGGTGGCGAAGGCGGCCGGATATGTGAATGTCGAACGGGTGCGGGAACGAGAAGATCTCGTCTATGAGTTCAAAGACATGCTGAAGAAAGACGGACCGAGCATGTTGCTGGTGAAAGTCAACGAGATGGTAGAAGACGCCGGGCGCGTGGCGCTCGATCCTCCGGACATTACGAAGCGATTCATGCAGGCGATCAAGTAGCGCGTCAGGGGTAAGGGGAAGAAAGACGAGATGATCTTATTGAATCCAGGACCGGTCAATGTGTCGGAGCGGGTGCGGCAGGCGCTGTTGCGTCCGGATGTCTGCCATCGGGAATCGGAGTTTACCGAACTCTTGCACGGGATTCAGGCAAAGCTATTGAAACTCTTTGTGCCGGGGGCGGAATCGGAGTATGCCGCGGTGGTGCTGACCGGGTCGGGGACTGCGGCTGTAGAGTCCGCCGTGATGTCGGCGCTTCCGCACGGCAAACGGATGCTGGTGCTCAACAACGGTGTGTACGGCGAGCGCATTTCTCAAATGATCGGCCTCTATCGCCTGGGCGTGTCCGAGCTCAAATACGATTGGACGACAAGGCCTGATCCTGAACGGTTGCGACTCGCGCTACGACAACATCCTGAAGCGCATGCGGTCGCCATGGTTCACCATGAGACGACCACCGGGCTCATCAATCCGGTCAAGGAGATCGCGGATGTGGTCGATAGCCAGAACCGGGTGTTCATTCTCGATGCCGTGAGTGCGCTGGCAGGCGAGACGCTGGAGATCGCCGGGTCCCACATCTATATGGTGGCGGGCACAGCTGGAAAATGCATTCAGGGATTCCCCGGGGTGTCCTTCGTGCTTGTCCGCAAGGGATTTCTGGAGCGGATGCGTGGGTACCCCAGACGGTCGATCTATCTCCACATGACGCAATATGTGGATGACCAGGGCCTCGGGACGATTCCGTTCACACCGGCTGTGCAGGTCTATTACGCGTTCGACGAAGCGCTGAATGAGCTTATGGAGGAAGGGGTTGCCAAGCGGATTCAACGGTACAAGAAGGTCGCGACCTTCATCCGAGACCGCATGACGAAACTCGGTGTGAAGCCGCTCTTGACCCCTGAAAAATTGTCGAATACGATCACCGCCTATTATCTGCCCGATGGTGTCACCTATCATTCGTTACACGATCCGCTCAAGAAAGAGGGCTATGTGATCTATGCCGGCCAGGGGCAACTCCAGAGCAAAATTTTCCGCGTGGCGAACATGGGCGCTCTCACGGAGACGCAGTTGGCCGGATTTCTCGATGTGTTCGAACGGATCTGTGGTACAGCATGAAAGCCGTTATCCTTGCAGCAGGAGTCGGGAAGCGTCTGTGGCAGATCACGCAACATCGTCCGAAGTGCCTCATTGAGATCGGTGGGCAGACCCTCTTGCATCGCTACCTCGCGTCGCTTCGGAGCGCCGGCATTCACCGCGCCGACATGGTTGTGGGTTACAAGCAAGAGATGATTCGTGCGGCTGTGGCGGCGAACGCTTGTGGCATGCATGTGAACTTCCTTGTCAATGAGCAGTTCCATCGTGGCAGCATTTCTTCGCTCTGGATCGCGCGCGCGGCATTGGATGACGATGCGATCGTGATGGATGCAGACGTGCTTTTCCATCAAGAAATCTTGCGCCGTTTGGTACAATCTCCCTATGAAAATACGCTGCTCATGGACGAGACCGTCAAGCAGACCGGGGAGGAGTGCATGGTCGTGGTTGAAGGCGGGCGCGTGATTGCGCTGACGAAAACGATGCCGGTACACTATGACTATGCCGGAGAAGGCGTGGGGTTTCTCAAGATTCGGCATGCCGATGCGCCACATGTGGTTGCATCGCTCCAGGTTCATGTGGACCGTGAGGCCTGGCAGATGGAATACGAAGATGCGCTGGTGGGATTTTTTCGCGACGTCAAGGTCGGGCATGAGAAGATCGGCGGGCTCCCCTGGACCGAAATCGATTTTATGGAAGATGTGACAAAGGCGGAACGGGATGTACTGCCAAGACTGTAACTGCGGGGGTAGTAGGATAAGGGGATAAGAGAGTAAACGCGATACCGGCTCTCAGAATGCCGGGGTGATTGGTTGATCATGAGCGAGAGCATCGTTCAGAAACAGACAGGCCTTCAGGGATTGAACACGGCAATTCTCCTGCCGTCGGTGAGTCTGTTCGGCGAGCCGGCCGGATTATATGCCGATGAGGTGGGTCCGCTCACCAGCGTGGTGGGCATCGGTCTGTTTCAGCGGACGGTGTTGACGCTGCAGCGCGCCGGCATTCGACAGCTCATGGTGCTGGTCGGGCCGGAGGAGGATCAGCTCAAACAGGCGTTGGGCAAAGGGTCGCGCGTGACGATTCCTGTGCGCTGGTTGCCGATTCGTGAGTTTCCGCTGGATGATCCACGTACGTGGGAAGCGCTTGCAGCGGAAATTCGCGGCTTCTGTCTTCTGTCCGGCGTGCAGGGGGTGTTTGCGACCCCTTTGATCGAAAGCCTTCGTCATGAGGTGCAAGAGGGGCAAGCGATCGTCGTGGCACGGGCCGATAGCGGGCGAAATCGAGGGTCGCGCCGGTCGAGTGTGCGCATGAAGGTGCAGGCAGGACGACTCCTCTCCATCACATCGAAACAGGATGACGCGGCGTTGGTGGCGACAGACTTGGTGGTGCTGCCCGCCGGTTTTATCAGCGCGGCCGGTCACGTCGAAGTGGAGACCGGTGCGGTGCCGATTCGTCGATGGCTCGAACGGGCCGCGGTGGATGGCCATGTGCGGGTGTTGTCCACAGATGCGCACCGCTCCCATTGGTATCAGGATGTGCGCGATGCCGCCGATGTCCAGGCCGCTGAGAAGAAGCTCTTCAATTCTCTCAAGGGCGAGTTCGAGGGTTTCGTCGACCGGTTCTTCAATCGGAAGGTCTCCCGCTGGTTCACGCGAATCTTTCTCGCCGCAGGGCTCTCGCCGAATGTCATTACAATTCTGGCAACCCTGGTTGGGTTGACCGCCGCGACCTGTTTTGGACTCGGCACCTATAGCGCCGGCATCATGGCCGCATTGTTGTTCCAGCTGGCGGCGATCATCGATTGCTGTGACGGTGAAGTGGCCCGGCTGACGTTCACCGAATCGCCGTTCGGGGCCAAGCTCGATATCGCCATGGATAATGTGGTGCATATGGCGATCTTTGCCGGTATTGCCGCGGGCTCTTACTTGCGCCTGGCTGGGACCGACGGCGCGTGGGTGCCTCTTGCCCTGGGATCAGCGGCAGTTCTTGGCAATGGGCTCTCGTTTTGGCTCGTCACCCGCGCGCAGAAGATCAAGTCCTCGAGTGGATGGAAAACCCCGGTGCAGGCTGCCTGGTCGGACTTCATGCTCAAGAATGTGGCGAGCCGTGATTTTTCCGTCGTCGTGCTGATATTCGCGGTGATCGGCAAGCTCGACTGGTTTCTCTGGATGGCCGCGATCGGATCTACGGTATTTTCGCTCCTGATGTTGTGGGTCATAAGACCGTCCGCCAGGACTCGTGCTTAGCAGGATGCTGAAAAAGTCCGCCAGCATCGTTCTCGCATCGCTCAGAGGCTCAACGTACCGAAGCGTACGTCTCGCCTCTTTGCTCGCTGCGGCCTTGCTGGACGGCCTTTTTGAGCATCCTGCAGCATGTACACCTCTTGTTCCAGACGTGTAAGCCAATAAAGCCCTCCCTTGCCGGAGGGGTGGACATCGAGAGACGCTCCCCTAGGATCTGTCTGTTTTTCTCACCGTGGATCCCTAGCCTGGCGTGTTAAAACTATTCCTACTCGCCGTCGGTCTTTTCACCCTCGTTTTCCTCGTGTGGCATATCGGTCCCGGGCAAATCTATGAGGCGGCGTCGCAACTCGGGACGATAGGGTTGTTTGTCCTGCTGATTCCCTCCACCATCATGTACGTCGTCGAAGCGTATGGGTGGAAAATCACGCTTGGTCCATCGGCAAAGAACATTCCGTTCTGGCGTGTGCTCGCGATCAGGACTGCCGGTGAAGTGGTGAACATGACCACGCCAACCGCCTATGTCGGGGGCGAACCGCTCAAAGCCTATCTACTGACGAAACATCATGTGCCGATGGTGGAGGGACTTGCCTCGGTCGTCATTGCGAAAACGACAATGACGATTGCCGAAGTGGTTTTCATCCTCGTGGGCATCGCGCTCGCGTTCTGGAGGGTCGGCGCCGACGGCTCATCCGGACAGTCTGTCGCAGCGGGGCTGATCAGTGTCGGCTTCCTGGTGCTCGTGACGGCGGCGTTCGTATTCGTGCAACAGCAAGGGCTCTTTACATGGCTATTGAAATTTCTGAGAAAGATGGGGCTGAAGATTCACTATCTCGAAGTGCGTGAGAAGAAACTACAGTCGTTGGATCGAACAATCCTGGATTTTTACCGTGACAACCGTTTGACCTTTTGTTCCTCCATCGGACTGTTTTTTGTCGGTTGGATGGCGGAAGCGTTGGAAGTCTACATCATCATCTATTTTCTCGGCGGCCCGGCCATGGCGCTCTCGGCGATCTCTATCAGCGCTCTCTCCGTCTTTATCAAGAGCGGCACTTTCTTCATCCCAGGCAGTCTCGGCGCGCAGGATGGTGGAAACATGCTCTTGTTGAGGGCCTTTGGTTATTCCGATGTCACCGGCATCACCTTCGCCTTGATCCGGCGGTTCCGTGAGTTGGTGTGGATCGGATTGGGGCTGCTGTGCTTAGTCCTCTCCGGCGGGAGTGCGGCGGTTATCCGAGAAAGCCGCATCGACGACTTAGGAGATCGCTCCTGAGAACGCCGCTTGGTGAAAGGTGCGTCTCGGCGCGCCGGGGTTGGGTGGGTGAGAACAGAGACTTTTTCAGTATCTTGCTAGACTGTTTGTCGTGACCCATGCTTAAGCTTGCTCTCCTCTTTGCCGGCCTTCTCGCACTCGTTCTGATCATTTGGCAGATTGGTCCCCAGCGCATCTATGATGCGGCGGCGCAACTCGGGCCGGTCGCGCTCCTCGTCATGCTGATTCCCTCCACTATTATGTACGCCATTGAAGCATACGGGTGGAAAGTCACGCTTGGCCCATCGGCCAAAGATATTCCATTCTGGCGTGTGCTCGCGATCAAGACCGCCGGTGAAGTGGTGAATCTGACTACGCCGGCAGGCTACATCGGCGGTGAGCCGCTCAAGGCCTATCTGCTTACGAAGCATCATGTGCCGATGGTCGAGGGGCTTGCCTCGGTCGTCATTGCAAAAACGACGAAGACGATCGCCGAGGTGCTGTTCATACTCTTGGGCATTACGCTCGCATTCTGGATGGTTGACAACGATGGCTCATTGGGACAGACCGTCGTGGCGGCGCTGGTCAGTGTCACCCTGCTGTTGCTCGTGATTTCGTCGCTGGTATTCGCGCAGCGAAAAGGATTCTTTACCTGGCTCTTGGAGTTTACTCGGAAGATCGGACTAAAGATTCGCTTCCTCGAAGCACGTGAGGAACAACTACGGTCGCTGGATCGAATGATCCTGGAATACTACCGCCATAATCGACGGGCCGTGTATTCCTCAACCGGACTGTTCTTTCTGAGTTGGATGGCGGAAGCATCAGAAGTCTACGTCATCATCTGGTTTCTGGGGGGGCCTGCACTGGTCCTTTCGGCCATCTCTATCAACGCCCTCTCTGTCTTCATCAAAGGTGGAAGCTTTTTCATCCCCGGCAGCCTTGGCGCACAAGACATCGGGAATTTTCTCTTGCTGAAAGATTTTGGTTACTCCGACGTCGCCGGCGTTACCTTTGCCCTCCTGAGGCGATTTCGGGAATTGGTATGGATCGGGATCGGATTACTGTGTCTAGCGGTGCTTCGTGGTCATGCGGTGGGAGTTCAGGAGCATCGCACGCTCGATTCAGGACATGGCTCCTGATACGATTTTCTTCCCCTTCTTCACTCCGGCATTCTCAGTGCCAAAGACGTCAGGAATGTGCTAATGTGCTATGCTTAGAATCATTGAGATGCTCCGTTTTTACTGGCATCACCTTCGCGTTTCCCCGTCGGTTCCGGGAGCTGCCTGAATTAGAAGTAGGCTTGCTCTGCCTGGCTCTCATCGGTGGGCGGTGGGTGGCAATTCAGGAAGGCAGCACTCGCGACCCCAACGACGGCGCCTAACACTCGTTTCCTCCCAAACAACCGGAACGATCAACCAAATTTCTGAGAGTCTCGCGTGCTAAGAATATTCCTGCTTGTCGTCGGTCTTCTCACTCTCGGTCTCATCGTCTGGCATATCGGTCCGGGGAACATTTATGACACGGCGGCGCAGCTTGGACCGGTCGCGCTCCTTGTCATGCTGATTCCCTCCGTCATCATGTATGCCGTCGAAGCGTACGGATGGAAAGTGACGCTTGGCCCGTCGGGGAGGGATATTCCATTCTGGCGTGTGCTCGCGATCCGGACAGCCGGCGAAGCGGTGAACATGACCACGCCGTCCGGTTACGTCGGCGGCGAGCCGCTGAAGGCCTCTCTGCTCCGGAAGCATCGTGTGCCGATGGAAGAAGCCTACACCTCGGTTATCATCGCGAAGACGACGATGACGATTGCCGAAGTGCTGTTCATTCTGCTCGGCATCGCCCTGGGCGTGTGGTTGCTGGGCGGGGACGATTCATCCGGCCACACCGTGGTTGCCGCGCTCTTCAGCGTGGGCCTGCTGGCGTTGGGGACCGCTGCGTTTGTATTCGTGCAGCGGCAAGGACTCTGCACCTGGCTCTTGGAGTCTTTGCGGAAAATCGGGGTGAAGATCAAATATCTCGAAGCGCGCGAGGAAAAACTACGCTCGCTGGATCGAGCGATCCTGGAATTCTATCGTCACAAACGTCCGGCCTTTTATGCCTCCACCGGACTATTCTTTCTTGGCTGGTTGGCAGAAGCGCTGGAAGTGTATGTCATCCTCTATTATCTCGGCGGTCCTTCCATGGCCCTTTCGGCCATTTCGATCGGCGCGCTCTCGGTCTTCATCAAAGGCGGCACCTTCTTCATCCCCGGCAGCCTCGGCACCCAGGACGGCGGGAATTTGCTCCTCCTCGAGGCTTTCGGCTATTCCGGCGTCACCGGTATGACGTTCGCGTTGCTCCGTCGATTTCGGGAGTTGGTGTGGATTGGGATCGGGCTGTGGTGTCTTGCGATGCAGGGCGGACGGATTGTGGCGGTGGAAAATCTCGCGCATAAGCCGGGAATCGTTCCCGACCCCTTTCTTCTTCCGCGAGTTGCCCCTGTCGTACCGGGAGCCGGCCTGGATCGGAACGGGATTGCTCTGCCTGTGCTGGCTGGAAAGAAAGGGATGAAGCAGGAATAGACCTAAGACGTCGCGCGTTTCTGCTGAATTGAACGAAAGCGCTGGACCATCCCACCCCATACGAAATCGTGCAGCCGGAGATTCGCGGCGCATTCCACTTCGACAAATTCAACCCCGGCCAGATTACCATGCACCCACCGTACGTGGGCTTCATCGATCGGCAGTGATTCGTGTTGATCGGGGAGCACCAGGCGCAATGCGACGTTCTGCCCTGCCAACAGAGGCTGATCGGTTTCGATCGTGCACCCCATTGCCGAAAGATTTGTGATTTTCCCTTCACCGACTACCGACAGCACACAGTACATCGCCGGGCAGATGACTGACAGGCGGTAGAGACTGCGTTGGGAGGGTCTGTTCTGTTCCATTGAGGAGCAGAGTGTAACGGTGGTTGGGGACTGGGGGGAATTCCCCATTAGAAGGGGGAGGGGATGGAGTCTGATGATCTTCTGTGCTCGCGCAACGCGCGGCCTCAGAAGGCCCTCGCCTGGGAAAATGGCACGTCTCGGCGTGCCAGTGGGTGGGCGGGTGAGAAGGCTGCGCGCAGTGGAAGATCAATCAGACCCCATCCCTTGAAGAGATGATGAGCGAACTTGGAGGGGTTATGTCGTAAGATTGTGCGTGTTCGATCTGTGATGTCTCATTGCCTTTTCTCCTCTGACATCACATCGGTTATCTCCTATGACGTAGAAGAAAGGATGCTTTACGGTATGGAATGATGGTGCTACTATGTTGCTACATTGTAGTACTAGCCACGGAGGTGCGCGCATGGTGAAGAAATTGACGAAGCACGGCAACAGTTTGGCCCTTGGGCTTGATCGCGGAGTCCTCGATCTCTTGGAGATCGATGCAGATACTCCTCTCAACATCAAAACAGACGGTAAATGTCTCATCGTGACACCGGCTCAGACTCCTGCACGCCAGAAGAAGTTCCATGCGGCATTGGCGAAGGTGAATCGGCAATATGGTCCAGCATTAAAAAAGCTGGCGGAGTAGACGATGAGTCCGCAGTTTTTGACGCTCGACGAGGTCATGGACATTCATCGCGATCAGATCGAACGACATGGTGGCACGCTCGGGGTTCGTGATGCCGAGCTGTTGGAGTCGGCTCTTGCGGCGCCTCAATCCGGGTTTGGCGATCAGTATCTTCACGGCAATAGGGCGCAAGCGTTGTCAGGTCTCCTGGTATCGGTATACCATCGTGCGAACAATGGTGTAGTGGAATAGGAGATCCGCATGGCTGATCGATATAAGCATCTCTATAAAGAAGTTCGAGTCAAATCCTGGGAGAAATTGAAACTCTACTCTGAAGGTCACGGTTTTGGTAATCCAGGTCCAGAGGAATGGAATCGATGGATCTTCAAGGGGCACGAAAGCACAGAATGGGAGCTCTCTACCACGCTTGAACGAACATTATGTAAACGATTTGGAAAAGGCCTATCGGATGCCTGGAGATGGGAGCGATGCCTCAGTCGAGAGTTCATGCGCAAGGCACGAGGGTTTCTTCCTGACCCGCCGAGTGACACCGACTATATGGAATGGCTCGCACTCATGCAGCATTACGGTGCGCCAACGAGACTACATGACTGGACCTATTCCTTCTGGACCGCTGTTCTGTTCGCTGTGGAAAAAGCGGAAATCGACAAAAGTAAGTCCTGTGCAGTATGGGCTCTTAAAATCGATTGGTGGCAGGAATGCGTTGAAGGGAAGAGTCCACTACTGCAATCAATGCTAGAGGAAGGCTCTAACCTGAATGGTGAAATCAACTTTATCCTCAACAAACAAGGCAAACCGGATGTGCCGTCTGGAATCTGGCCATTGAACGCCTATCGTTTGAATGAGAGGGTTGTGGCCCAACGAGCTCTGTTTGTGGTTCCCCTCGATGTAACGAAATCCTTCATGGAGAATCTGTGCCTTTGTTCAGAGGGTCAGCAAATGGTCTTACCTCGTCTGATTAAATTTGTTATTCCATGCAACGATGAGATAATCCCTAAATGTATGCAGTATCTCTATGACCGCAATTTAACTACCGCCACGCTCTTTCCTGGCATCGATGGGTACGCCCGCAGCCTCGGAAACCTCGTGCTTCTGCCTGAACGATTTCGTGGGATTGGAAAAATTCCGAAGCGTCCCTGGCCCAATTAATCATTGAGGGCTAGCATCAGATTACAATAACCTGCGGTTTCGTAAACCGCAGGTCGTCCGTTCACTCCGGATCGCCGGCTCCATAATTCTCGCGTACTTCGATGCCGTGTACGCGACTTCTTCCGTATGGTTGCTACCGTTTTGCTACCACTCTCCACCGGCTGGGTTTCATCGAGCCGATCCACCGCACCTTTATTCCCCATCGGGAGCCACTTGCCATAGGTATCGACGGTGAGCTGAATGCTCGCATGTCCGAGCTGGCGTTGGACATACGCCGGAGATTCCCCCTGCTGCAACATCAGGCTCGCATAGGTATGGCGGAGACAATGCGGGGTAAAGTGCAGCGGAAGCCCGGCTTTCTTTAAGACGCGCACCATGAGTTTGCGGACGTTGCTATCGTTGTAGAGGGTCCCTGCGTCTGAATAGAACAACGAGTGTCGCTCAGCCCATCCTTGTCGGAGTTGGTCCGCCTTGCGTTCGACATCCCACTGGGCCAATACCTCGACCAGACGTTTGGAAATGTCGACGGTTCGGCCATGCCCGGACTTTGGCGTTTCCAGCGCTCCATCAGACAGCGCCCGAGCGACACGAATTTCCTGCCCGCGCACGTCCACATCCTCTGGTTGCAGCGCGAGCACCTCGCCTAGGCGCATGCCCGTTCCAGCCAGGGTAAAGAAGAGCGGGTACGTACGGGGAAAGAACTTCGCCGCCGTTTCCAAAAATAGACACCGCTGCTCTTTCGTCATGGCCTTAATCTCTTCCTGGCGCGTTGCTTTTGGTGTCACAAGCCGGAGTTTCCGGCCGAGCTTTTCGGCTGGGTTCGAGAGTAAGACGCCATCATCAACCGAGGCTTTCAGCATCGCTCTCAATGTGGCATGAATATTACGCACGGTGTTTCTGGCTAATGTCTCAGTCAGCTTCCCGGCGAGGAACCCCATGATGCGGCCTCGATAGAGTTGTCGAACTTGTACTTCACCGAAGGCAGGTTTCAGATGCACGCGCCAAAGTTGTTCGTAGCGGGTATAGGTCCTGTTCTTGATGGTCGGCCTGATCAATTCAAACCATCGTTTGGCGTACTGCTCAAGGGTAACGTCATGATCCACGGCAAGGTGACTCCATTGCCGCGATTCAGGGATGGCCCTCACTAGATAATCTTCGGCCTCCCGTTTCGTCTCGCACGTTTTCCAATGCCGGATACCGGACCCGTCTCGGTAATCAACTACCCATTTGCCGCGTCGTTTTCGAACACAGGCCATCGTGCGCTCCTACTCAGGACCTTCAAGGACTGGATCGTTTGCGGTACCCACCCCCACTGTTGATTTCACTCCAGGCAACCGAACTGCGTCGGACTCTGGCTGTAATC